>JAMPFR010000062.1:0-20435 GCA_023664365.1 Acetatifactor muris
TCATTCCCTGGGGAGACATCCCCATGTTCATGTCCGGCTGGGGGGCCGTTCCCTGAGGCGCCGCAGGCGCGGGCTCCGGGGCAGGCTGTGCGGCCGGGCCGGCGTCATCTCCCATCTGATTGCCCATAAAGGTGGATACAATCTTACGGGCAAATTCCACAGGATAGAGTTGCATGATGGAACTGTCCACCAAATCGTCAATCTGCATCCGGAACGCAATCTTTATAAAAGTGCCTCCCAGAAAGGGCGATATTTCTTCCCCGCTCTTCACCTCGGTCAAATCCAAAAGAGACGCCTCCGGGGGACTGATATCAATTACGGTCTTCAGCATAGTGGAAAGAGATGTGGCTGCTGAACCCATCATCTGGTTCATGGCCTCGGAGATTGCACTCAGGTGCAGCT
The DNA here is from genome assembly GCA_023664365.1 of Acetatifactor muris. GTDB lineage: Bacteria > Bacillota > Clostridia > Lachnospirales > Lachnospiraceae > Acetatifactor > Acetatifactor muris_B. Next base: position 403 of record JAMPFR010000062.1, read on the forward strand.
CCCCCAACTCCCCATCGGTGTTGGTGCCGTCTCCTCCCATCATCAAATCCGTGATAACCTTTACATCATGTTCCTTCAGCACCAGAATATTGGTGCCGTCCAGTCCCACAGTATATTTAATCTGAATGAATACACAGGGCTTTTCGTAATCTCGTAAGAGCGTACTCCATGTGGCAGGCGTCACTACGGGAGTTGTAATATTTACCTTTCGGTTTACCAGGGAATACAATGTGGTGGCCGATGAACCCATGCTGATATTGGCGACTTCTCCGATTGCATCCTTTTCTATGTCTGTCAGGACATCCTCAGGCTCCTGCGCGTCTCCGCCCGTTTCGCTGCTGGGGATCTCCGTCACCTCTTCATTGCTTCCAATGCCCTCCGGGGTTCCGTCTTCAGACAAATCCATGCCGTTTAAGAGGGCTTCTATTTCGTCCTGCGACAACATTCCATCCATTGTCTACTCCTCCTCTTTGATGACTGACGTAATCCTGACTGCGTAGGAATCTTTTTCTGTACCGGGCAACGCGGTAAACTTTCTGATGTTACCCACATATATGTTCATATCTTCATCCACCCTGGAATTAAGGCGGATGCAGTCTCCTACCTGCAGTCCCATAAAATCGCTGACAGATACAACGGTCTTGCCAAGTACAGCTCTGATGGGAATATCCACCTTGCGGATCAGCGTTTCAATATATTCTTCATAATTCTCATCATGATTCTCCTGCATGGTGGAGAACCAGTACTTGGTATTCAGCTTATCCATGACGTCTTCCAGAGTAAAGAACGGAAGACATATATTCACAAACCCTTCCACATCCCCTATTTTCATGTTCAGCGTCACAATCGCTATCATGTCATTGGGGGCGATGACCTGGGCGAACTGAGGATTCGTTTCCAGTCTCTGCAGCACCGGGTTCACGTCAATCACGTTTTTCCACGGATCCCGCAGCAGCTGGGTGAACATAATCAGTATCTTCTGAATGATTGTCAGTTCAATCTCCGAGAAGTCCCTGCTCTTTTCCAGGGGCGTCCCGTTCCCGCCCAACATACGGTCAAGCATCGCATATCCTAAGTTAGTAGCCAAATCTATAATAATCTGACCGTTCAGCGGTGCAAAATTGATAATCCCCAAAATAACAGGGTTGGAAAGCGCGTTGGTAAATTCATTAAACGTAACCGTTTCCGAACTTGCCACAGAAACCTGTACGTTCTTTCTCAGATACACCGGAAGATTTGTGGAAATCAGCCGGCTGTAATGCTCAAATATAATTTCAAGGGTTCTGAGATGTTCCTTGGAGAACTTGGTCGGGCGTCTGAAATCATAATCCTTGACCTGTTTTTCTTCGCTCTCCTGCATCTGGTCAACATCTACTTCACCCGAAGCCATTGCCGACAGCAGAGCATCTATTTCGCTTTGGGACAGTACCTCGCCCACCTGTGTTCACCTCCTCATGATGCCGCAAATACTCTTCCGCGTCAGCATCAGCCGAACTTTATTTTGCTGATGCCGATCTTGAAGATAAGATTGGAGTCGAACATCTTCTGTATTTCCGTAAGGATTTCATCCTGAATGCTTTCCAGATCGTTCTGGCATTCCTCCAGGGTATAGACGCGAACCACATCCGTAATCACAACCTGAATCTGGCTCTCCAGCTCCGCCATCTTCTCTGCGCCGCCAAAGCTCTTGTAATCCTCATGCTTGGTATTCAGGTAGAGAGTCGGGGTAAATATAAAGTAGTTCTGCTTTGTACTTGTCTGAGTGCTTCCGTCTTCATTGACCGTAACCGAAAACTTCAAAGGTATCATAATCTCCTCCATGGTGTAGGTCTCCGTCTCGGAAAGAGGCACATCCGCCAGGGGCACGCCCCCCGGATTGTAAAGCTCCAGATTCAGGACGGTGGCAATGCTTGTCACCAGCTCTCCCGTCTTCTTATTGGTCCCCATCACGCTGATCATCATAACCGCCGTCATGGCAATGTTCACAAGCAACAATACAAGGATAAGTATGCTAAGCAAATTCTTCTTCATAATAATTACGTCCTTTTGTCTGTTTTCATTCTTTAATTAATTAGTTCCGGACGGATTCATAATCCTGATCTCCACCCGCCGGTTCAGGCTTCTGCCCTCAGGGGTGGAATTATCCGCTATCGGATCCCGCTCCCCCATTCCGGAATGCTTCATGTTGTCCGGGTCAAGCACGGAATGCTCCACCAGATAGTAGAAAACGGATAATGCCCTGGCGTCGCTGAGTTCCTCGTTGTCGGCATATTTTGCGCCGGACTGGGGAACGTTATCGGTATGGCCCACAATCTCTATGGTACCTTCACTGTACCTTTCCAGTATGACGCTTACCTTATCCAGCACCGGCTTTGCATCCTCTTTGAGCTCTGCGCTTCCTGAATCAAAAAGCAGGGAGCCGTTCATGGAAAGCTTTACATACTGGGCGGTAAAGCTGACGTCCACTTCGTCGCCTATGCGGTTCTCCTGAAGGATCTCTTCCATTACTTCCGTAAATTCTTCATTCTGCTGCAGCTGCTGCTCCTCCAGATATTCTTTCAATGTCTCCTGCGCTTCCGGGGATAATTCAAAATCCTGAAAATCCTCCCCGTCCGTCTCACTGTCCGCCGTCTTGCCCGTACTGTTGATATACTCGTCCAGTTCGTTCAGCTGGCTGACGCCGTTACTGATCAGGATACCGTCTCCGATAGCCGTCGCGCCGCCGTTGAAAATACTGAAGGTGTTGTTCATGGCGGCCACAAACTGCTCCAACTTTGCCTGCTCCGGTGTGGACATGGCAAACAGCATAACGAAGAAGCAAAGCAGAAGGTTCATCAAATCACTGAAGGTTGACATCCACGCAGGTGACCCCGGCGGCGGCGCGTCCTCCTTGCGCTTTGCCATTACTCCTCACCTCCCGGTGTTTCCTCGGAACTGGTCCTGTCTGCAGGAGCCAGGAAGGATTTCAGCTTTTCTTCTATGACTCTGGGGTTCTCTCCTGCCTGGATGGACAGAAGGCCCTCGATCATAACCTCCTTTAACATCATCTCACTGGCGTTGTCCGCCGTCAGTTTATTGGAAACGGGGATACAGATCCAGTTTGCCAACAGGGAGCCGTACAGGGTGGTAATCAGCGCCACAGCCATGGAGGGTCCCAGCTTATCCATATCCGACATGTTATAAAGCATGTTTACCAGTCCTACCAAGGTACCGATCATACCCCAGGCAGGGCCCATGGCTCCCAGCTTATCCCAGAAGCCGATACGGGTCTTGTGTCTTCCCTCGATACTCACAAGCTCCGTCTCCATAATGGCACGCACCAGATCCGGATCCGTGCCGTCCACAATCAGCAGAATCCCCTTTTTCAAAAAAGGTTCATCCATATCTCCCGCAGCCTCCTCCAGGGAAAGCAGGCCTTCCTTCCGGGCTACGTTGGACAAATCTATAATTTTCTGAATCATTTCACCGGTATTAATTGCAGGCGCCTTGAAAATCAGTGTGAAGCTTTTCAGGCCGCCGATAAAGTCTGCCAGGCTGTGGGACAGCAGCGTTGCGGAAAACGCGCCGCCGAAGGTAATAATTGCAGAAGGCAAATCTACATATTCCTCTATTATCTTCGTGGGGTCGTACTCTACGGCAGAAAGTATACCGAAAACCACCATTACCAAGCCAAGTATAAGTCCCAATAAAGATGCTATATCCATACCAATCACCTTTTATATCATGTATTTTTCTAAATTATTCCGCAAGAATATCCTTTCTGTACAATTTTACTAGATTTTTTATCTCTTGTCTACTTTCTTTTACAATTATTTTTTTCCCCGTGGTCAGGGTCATCACCGTGTCCGGCGTCTCCTCCACCGTCTCAAGGAGATGGGGGTTCACAAGAATCTTGGTTCCGTTTAGTTTTGTCACTTCAATCATGTGCCTCTTCTCCCCGAAAATAAAGTTTTAAGTAATAATTGACATAGGGACGGAGAATAATCCGTCCCTATTATAACTCGCCTTTTCAAATTTGGGTAGAAAAATTTAACGTTTCAAGTTAGTTAATTCTTCCAACAGGGTATCGGATACTGTAATGATACGGCTGTTCGCCTGGAAACCACGCTGGGTGGTAATCATTTCCGTGAATTCCGAGGACAGATCCACGTTACTCATCTCCAGCTGGCCGGTGGACAGATACCCGCCGCCTGCGGTGATATCCTCGCCGATGCCGTCGAACTCGCCGGAGTTCATGGTTGCGGAATACAGGTTATCGCCCTTCTTCTCCAGGCCGGAGGCATTGGCAAAAGCCGCCGTGGCAATCTGGCCCAAGAGTCTTGTCATGCCGTTGTCATAGCTGGCGTAGATCAGACCTGACTTGTCGATGGATACGCCGATCATATCGCCCAGCCGGCGGCCGGCGCCCATTCCCAATGTCTGTTTATCGTTGCTGCCGCTGGTAGCTCCGATGGTGGAGGTTCCCTTGTTGTCGAACATGGAAATCTCGGAAAGGTCGATGGTAATGTTGGAGAAATTACCCATGGGGTTGGTCTCCTCGGTTATGGGATTACCCGCCGCGTCATTGCCTCCCAGGCCTGCGGCATTCAGGTTCAGCTTCACCGTAAAATCAGTAGTCAGGCCGTCCACCGACTGCAGGTAGCCGCTCTTGCCGTCAAATTTCACGGTATGTCCGTAATACACTCTGGCGTCGGAGGTAAATGCGCCGCCTCCCAGGTCGGAAAATTTTCTCTGTGTAGTCAGGGTATCTCCCGTTGCGCCGGTGGTAAAGGTGCCTCCCGCCTGAGCCGCCAGCAGCTGCCGCACGCTCCAGGTCTCCTTTACGGGAGGGGTTGCAGCGTTCTCAATGCCCACGCAGAGATTCAGGAAATCCTCCGCGGAGCCCTCATAGCCGTATGCCGCAGCCAGAGCGTTCAGCTCCAACTGTGCCTGCTCCGCCTCCGTAATCGCCGGCGTCACTCCCGCCACCGGGGTGTCGCCTGATTTGATGGTTCCGTCTGCATTAAAGATATGAGAAAGGGTGGCAACCGTTCCATCCGCGTTGGCCAGTGCATCGCCTGCGGTATTCCAGGTATAGCCCTTCTTCAGGCTCACCTTGGTATTTACCCGCTGGGTAGCCATACCGCCGCCGCTGTCTCCGAACAGAGTCTTCTTCTGATCCTCGGTCAGCTCTATCTCCGCCCCCGTGGAATCCAGAATCTTATCCAGCTCCATGCTGTACTCTTCCTTCACGGCGGACTGACGGAAGGTGAACTTCGCGGTATAGCTGTAACCCAGGGAGTCAAAAAAGTTCAGGTTTACCACTCTGCCGTTCTCGCTGGTAACGTCGGTGTCGTTCTTGTCGATGATACCGGACAGATACGCCTGAGAGGTGGCTTCCGGAGGATAGGTCATGTTTGCCGCGCTCATGATGCGCAGTGCGGAAACCGTGTCCTTCTTGATATTGCCGGTCTCCTCGTCCACCTGCCAGCCCATGACATTGTAGCCTAAGCTTGTCATGGCAAGGTTGCCGGCAGCATCTACAAAGAAGGAGCCGTCTCTGGTAAAGAAGTTCTCCTGGCCGTTGTTCACCACGAAGAAATTGCTGCCGTTGATCATCACGTCGAAGGGATTGCCCGTGGACTGGGTGGAGCCCTGGCCCGTAATGTTGATGTTGATGGCGCCGCTCTTAACGCCCAGACCGATCTGTCTCGCGTTGACGCCGCCCGCGCCCGTGGTGGCGTTGGGGCCGCTGGCCCTCTGGGTAGTCTGGCTCATCAAATCGCTGAATACGATGGAGCTTGACTTGTAGGCCGTGGTGTTTACGTTTGCAATATTGTTACCGATAACGTCCATCTTGGTCTGGTGTGTCTTCAGTCCCGCCACGCCAGAGTAAAGTGATCTCATCATAGTGCTTAATCCTCCTGTTTTGAAACAGGGGCCCGCTTCCCTTCCGTCCTCCGGGAAGCCATAACCTCCTTATGAAAGGTCCGGCTATGCGATTACCGCCCCGTTAATATTTGTGAAAATGTTTTCATCTGTTGCCGTACTGTCCATGGCAGTGACTACCGTCCGGTTGGGCACATTTACAATAAACGCCAGCTGGTCTACGATGACCAGGGAATCTCTGATGCCCTTCTCCCCCGCCTTATCAGCCCCTGTCTTCAGCCTTTCCAGCTGTATATCGTCAAGCTCGATATTGCGGTCGTTTAACCTGTTCAAGGCATGCTTGGAAAATTTCAGATTTCCGGGCTCCTGGGTCTCCTGACTTCTCTGCCGCAGGATTTCCCGGAAGGAGAGGCCGGCTGCATTCTCCCGGCTCTCCGTTCCGTATGCCTTGCTTCGGTACTGGTCTGTCAACTGCTCAATGGAGAGATATCCGTTTTTCTGAATATTCATCCTTAAGCTCCTTCTTAATATTAATGTAAGCTCCCTCTTACACCCGGTCTCCGCCTTCATCCTCTTCCTTGGGGGCTGTCTCCTCACCGCCAAGGGCGTCCGCCTTTTCCACATACTTCTGCAGCTTTTCCGCCACTTCCGCAGCCACCTGGCTCTTTCCGTCCTCGCTCAAGTCGCTGTAGAGCTTAGACAGCTCCCGGATCTCCTTCACGTCTGCGGCTGTCACCTCAGCCAGCTCCGGAAGCGCTGCCACACGATCGGTGATATCGTTTGCCGTGGCCTTCTCCGCAGCCTTGCGAACTTCCTTCAGCTTCTCGATGTACTTGTTCAGGCTCTTCACGGTATCCTCCGCCACAAAGCCCTTCTCGTAATCGTTCATGCCGTTGTAGATCTCTTCCAGCTCGTCGATGGCCTTGGCGTCCGTCATATCCACGCCGTTCACCACAGGCAGCTTATTCAGCTTCACGGTGAAGTCATAAGCCTTGTCGTAAGCGTCCTTGTAGGTCTTATCCACCACGGTATCCAGATCATCCAGGGAATACAGGGATTCGTCGATGGAAAGATAGGCCTTGCCGTTCTCATATACGACGTAATCCACTTTGCCGTAGATATAATCCGTACTTCCCTGTGAATTAGTGGTCTTGATGTAGACCTGTTCTCCCACCAGGGAGCTGGCTCTTGCCAGATCCGTACTGGCCGCCATGTTCTGCATCTGCTCAACCTGTGAGAACTGAGCGTACTGAGAGATGTATTCCGTGTTGGAGGTAGGCTCCAGCGGATCCTGATACTGCATCTGGGCTACCAGAAGCTGCAGGAACGCATCCTTGTCCATGCCGTTATTGCTTGTTTTTGATTTATTTTTTAATGAATTCTGAGAGGAAGTCTCGACAATCTTGCCGTCCTCCACCGGCTGCCACAATGCCATATAATTTCTCCTTTCGCAATACACATTAAAACCTTACGCGGTATAATCCACCGTATTTCCGTTGGCCGTCATAATGTCTCTGGCCAGAACGTCTTCCGCCTCCATCTCCTCCGGAGGAAGGGCGTCATTCAGGTTGATTCTCCGGGTGCGTCCTCTTCGTCCGGGTTCCTGTTCCTGGCCGCCTCTTCTGCCCTGCTCCAGATTCTGTTCAAACTGGTGGGTCTGGACGGTAACCTCTATGGCCTCCACCTTGACCCCCTGCTCTTCAAACTGCTGCTGGAGCTGAACCATCTGGCTTTCCAGCGCCGCCTTCACCGCCTCATTCTGGGTGATAAAGCTGGCCGTCACCACGCCGCCCTTTGCCGCCACCTGGACCTGCAATGTCCCTAAGCTTGCGGGATGCAGCTGCATTTCCATGGTTGACATATCCGCCTTCAGATTGACCTTCATGTAGTCCATAATCTGGCGCATAATATTCTGAGTATCCGCATCCCAGACGCTTTCTGCAGGGGCAGCCTGCTGCACCTGGGGTTCATACTGCTCCGCCTTAAGAGTCTGTGCAAAGATTACGGGTTCCTGTTCCCTGCCGCCTTCCTGTCGGTTTTCTCTCCGATCCCGGCCGCCGGCAGTTTCATTTTCTCCGGTCTGCTCCGCCTTCTGCTCCTCCGTCCCCAGGGGCCGGAAGCTCTCCTCCGGCGTTTCCTCCACGGGCTTTTCCTGTTCCTCCGGCTTCTCAGCCTGCTCCGGCCGGAGCGTCTCTGCCGTCTCTGCCGTCACTTCCACCACAGGCAGCTTCTCTTCGGGCTTTACCAGCTCCGTCAGCTGCTTCGGCTCCACCTCAAGCGTCTCGCTGCACTCCTGCAGCGTCTCCTGCAGCCGGCCCATCAACTCCTGATAGCTGCCGTAAAGGGTCTCGTCGGTAAGCAGCGCCTGGGGATTCTCCTCCCCCGACAGGGCAAGGATCAAGCTGCTCAACCCCTGAGAGGACAAAACATCCGTCTGCTCCAGCCCCAGATCCGCCATAACTGCCTGAACCTCCTCAGGCTCTATTCCGAAGGCGTCCGCCACCTCCTGAATCATCTGATCTGCAGCCGCTCCCAGAACCTCCGCCGCCTCTTCCAGCTTTTCCTCCGGGATGTCCGTACGCTCTTCCACGTTCCGGCTGGGCTCCCGCTTTTCCGTCCGAGCCCTGTGTTCATCCCTGGCCTTCAATGAGTCTCCCGGCGCCTTTTTCACTGTCCGGCCCTCTTCCGGTTTTCCTGCATTATCCGTCTGCTTCTCCGCCTGATTGTTCCAGACCGCCTGAAAGCCGCCGTCTGCGGACGCTCTCGCCACATTTCCCGCAGGTACTGCTCCACCCGGTCCGAAACCCACGTTTTTTACAGGTGTACTTGTCATTTCTGACCTCCTTTCTATAATTATCAAAGTTCAAAGTCAGGGCATTTATATACCCTGACTTTTATATCGGCTGAACCTTCCAAATACTTAAGCGTCCGGATCCATAATTTTTGTGAGCCTTGCGGCCACATCCGCATCCATGGCGGCAAGAACGGCTCCCCTGGACTCAGTGCTCATGGCGCTCAATATCCTTGCCACCAGATTCAGGTTATCCGTCATGTTGTTAAAAATCTCGGCGGCCTCCTTGGGCTTCATAGCGGGCTCGGAATAAGCGGCAGCGTACTGCTGCATCTCTTTGCTCTCCTCCAGCTGAATCACCACCTGCTTGTAAAGCGCCTCCGCCGTGGCAGGATCCATCTCCTCATACCATTTTCGATATTCCTCGGCCCCCGGCCCGTTCTCGGCGTAGACAACCTCCTCATAGAACTCCTGCTGAATCCGCTGAAAATCCACGATTCTCTGCTCAAATTCCCGCAGCCTTTCGATCTCTGCCATCAGCCTCTCCAACTCCGTATCCTTGGCATTGGATTCCGTTCGCACCTGCTCCAGCTCCAGCTCCAGCTGCCTGATATAGGCAACGGCGTCCTGCAGGCTGGTGTAGCCTCCGTAGCTGCCCGGATCGGTAGTCTCCGTCTGGCCGGAATCCGGCAGTATCAGGTTCACCACCGGCACGTCCTTTAAGATGGGAGCCAGCACGGAGCTTCCGAAGCCCCCTATGTCCAGCTTCACAATGACGCATACCACTGCAATCCACAGCGCCACGATCAGCACCGTCGCCCCGAATGTCACAAGGCCGTTGCCTTCATCCAGGCCCAGATCCTCCTCCTGCTTCGCGATTTCCTTCGCCCGGCGTTTTGCTTCCTTCTTCTGATCCTTCTTCTGCTTTTTCAGCTGCTTCTTTTCGTCCTGTATTTTCTTTTTCTCTTCGTCCGCAGAAACAACTTCCTGACTTACTTCTTTTGCCATACTGCCTCCTGATTACAGACGTCCCTATGCCGGTACGCCGCTGCCGCCTTCCTTCCGTTTCTGTCCGTAGGTATAGCTGGTAAGCTCATCTATCTCCTTGCCTTCCTGTCTCTTCTCATCCATCAAAAACTGCTGGAATGCCTTTTCCTTCAGTGTCTCATGGGTCTTGCGCTCCATCATCACTTCGGTAAGGCGTTCCCGGGCCTGCTCCAGCTTCCGCTCCGCCTTCTCCACCTGTGCCTGCTGCTCCGCGATATAACTGTCCATGCAGACCACCGCCACCCTGTTTTCCTCAATGGCTCTCAGATCCAGAAGCCCCGCCAGCAGTTCTTCCGCCTCTTCCTCGTAGCCCGCCTTGCGGTCAAACAATCCCCGCAGGCGTTCCTCCTCCTCGTCCAGAGCCGCCCTGGCAGCGGAAAATTCCTGTTTCGCCTGGGTCTCCATCTTCAGTTTTATATTCAGTATGCTCTGCATGGAATAGCGGAATCTCGCCATGTTCTTTCTCCGTTAAAGCTCATAAACAAAATCATTCAAAAAGACTGCCCAACAGCTCCACGCTGGTCTCAAAATCAAATTTTTCCTCTGTGTCCTGGCAGAGGAAGCCGTTGACCGCATCTATTTTGGCAATGGCATAGTCGATGTTGGGATTGCTGCCGCTCTTATATGCGCCGATATTAATCAGATCCTCAGCTTCGTTATAGGTAGCCAGCACCGTTTTCAGTTTCCCGGCCATTTGCTTGTGTTCCCTGGTGGCAATCTGGCTCATACAGCGGGAAATGCTCTGCAGCACGTCAATGGCGGGATAATGGTTCTTATGTCCCAGCTTTCTGTCCAGCATAATATGCCCGTCCAGAATGCTTCGGGCAGTATCCGTAATGGGCTCGTTGAAATCATCGCCGTCCACCAGCACGGTATACAGTCCCGTGATGGAGCCCTTGTCCGATCTGCCGGCCCGCTCCAGAAGCTTGGGCATCTCCGCGTACACGCTGGGAGGATAGCCCCGGCTCACAGGCGGTTCTCCGCTGGCAAGGCCGATTTCTCTCTGGGCCATGGAAAAACGGGTCAGAGAATCCATCATCAGCAGCACGTCCCTGCCCTGGTCCCTGAAATATTCCGCAATGGCCGTGGCTGTCTTCGCCGCCTTGTTTCTCTCCAGAGCCGGCTTATCCGAGGTGGCCACCACCACCACCGAACGCCGCATACCCTCTTCCCCCAGATCTCTCTCTATGAATTCACGCACCTCGCGCCCCCGCTCTCCGATCAGCGCGATCACGTTAATATCCGCCTTGGTATTCCTTGCAAACATTCCCATCAGGGTGGATTTTCCTACGCCGGAGCCGGCAAAGATACCGATACGCTGCCCCTTTCCCACGGTAATCAGGCCGTCTACCGCCTTTACCCCCAGAGGCAGAACCTCATCGATAATCTCCCTGCTCATGGGATCCGGCGGGGGCGCTTCCACAGGGTAGGCAGTTCCGTTCACCACGGCACCGTCCACCGGCCTCCCCAGGCCGTCCAGGGTCTTGCCCAACAGCTCATCGCCGGCAACCACCCGCAGGGGGCTGCCGGTATTCTCCACAATACAGCCCAGCCCGATGCCGTCCGTGGCGTCATAGGGCATCAGCAGGGTCTTTTTGTCCTTAAAGCCCACTACCTCCGCCATAATAGGCTGCTGCTCCCCCTCCCCTCCGGGAAAAATCATGCACAAGTCCCCCAGCCTTGCGTCCGGCCCGGCGGACTCAATGGTCAGTCCCACCACATTGACTACCTTGCCCAGCCTTTTAAAAAAGGACTGCTCCGCTATTTTGTTGTACTTTCCGAAATCCACCACCGGTGCGTACACAACACCCTCCTACTCGCGCTGCCAGGCTAACAGCATCAGCTTCCGCTTCAGAGCATCCAGCTGTGTGTCCAGCCCGCAGTCATAAATACCGCTGTCCGTCTCAATCAGGCACTCATTCTTTGCCAGAGTCTGATCCTCCACCACTTCCACATTGCAATTGGCCGCAACGGCTCCCGCCAGAATTTCCTTTTTCTGCATACTGACATAAGGATAGTCCTCCTTGGAGACGTGAACCATAAAATCATGGCCGCCCTCCATCTTCCGCAGCGTATCAGAAATCAGATGGCCGAGAATCTCCCTGTAAGACTGAAAATCCACATGCAGTATATGCTCATAAATCGCAGAAATGGTATCCACCATCCGAGGCTCCAGCTCCTCTATCTGCTGCTGGTAAAACTGCTCCAGCTCTGCTTCCTTCTCTTTATATTCCTGCCGGATGGCTTCCGCCTCCGTCTGGGCCTTTGCATACCCCTCCGAATAGCCCTGCTGCCGCGCCTCGTCCAGAACCCTGCTTTTCTCCGCCTCCGCCCGGGCCCTTGCTTCCCGGAGAATGGTTTCCGCCTCCGTCTGGGCCGCCGCCAGCGTGGTCCGGGCCGCCGCCTGGGCGTTCTCCATTATCTGATCCGCGCTTTCCCGGGATTTGATGACATTGCCTTCCTCCGCAATCTCCAACTCCTCCGCCGGCAGCCCGGAGACGAAGCCTGCTTCCTCTTCCTCCGCCTCCCGCTGCCACCGTTCAAGGTCATCCTGCCGTTTCTGTATCAGTTCGTCTGCGTCGATTACACATTTTTCCTCGGATTGGAGCACCATAAACATTTGCTTTACCAAACCACTAGACAACGATCTCGTCACCTCCGCCTCTGGAGATTACAATTTCACCGGTATCCTCCAGCTTCCTGATAATATTTACAATCTTCTGCTGTGCTTCCTCCACGTCCTTCATACGGACAGGACCCATAAACTCCATGTCTTCCTTAATCATTACAGCCAGACGCTTGGACAGGTTGTTAAAGACAGCATTCTGTACCTGCTCGTTGGCGCTCTTTAATGCCATCTCCAGATCGCTGTTGTCCACGTCACGCAGCACACGCTGAATCGCTCTGTCGTCCAGCAGCAGAATATCCTCGAATACGAACATCTTCTTCCTGATTTCGTCCGCCAGCTCCGGCTCCTCGATTTCCAGCGTCTCCATAATATGACGCTCTGTTCCTCTGTCCACCGTGTTCAGTATCTCCACCACGGCGTCCACTCCGCCGATAACCGTGTAGTCCTGATTTACAAGGCTTGCCAGCTTGGATTCCAGCACCTTCTCCACCTCCTTGATAACATCGGGACTGGTACGATCCATCACCGCGATACGCCGGGCCACATCCGCCTGTCTGTCCGGCGCCAGCGCTGAAATTACCAGGGCTGCCTGGCCGGGAGAAAGATAGGACAGAATCAGGGCAATGGTCTGGGGATGTTCGTCCTGGATAAAGTTGATAAGCTGCGAAGCATCCGTCTTCCGCACAAATTCGAAAGGCTTCACCTGGAGAGACGCCGTCAGCTTGCCGATAACGTCCATGGCCTTTTCCGAACCAAGAGCCTTTTCCAGCAAATCCCTGGCATAGTTGATGCCGCCCTCCGCAATATACTGCTGGGCCAGACAGACCTCATAAAACTCGTTAATAACCGCTTCCTTCACCTGAGGCGTCACGCTTCTGGTATTTGCAATCTCCAGAGTCAGCTCTTCAATCTCCTCTTCCTTCAGGTGCTTGAAAATGCCGGCAGATCGCTCCGGCCCCAGCGCAATCAGCAAAATTGCCGCTTTCTGTATTCCTTTGAGTTCGTCTTTTTCCGCCGCCTTTGCCATAAGCTCTTCCTTTCATTAACCCCAGTCTTCATTCAGCCAGTTCCGCAGCAGATTTGCCGCAGCCTCGGGATTATCGTCAACAAATTTCTCTATCATCTTCCTGGTATCGGACTTGGTCTCCACATCGATATTGTTCACCTCTTCAGGGGTAGACTGCAGCATGGATTCCACAGACAGCTCTTCCTCCTCTGCCTCTGCCTTCCGGCTCCGCATACTCCGCAGCACCACAAAGGCAAGCAGCGCCAGGATCAGCACGATCATCACAATACTGACGATATCCGTGGCAGTGACGGACAGGCCCTCCTTATCATTAAAGATAGGGGACTCATAGGCCAGGATGGAAATCCGATCCTCGCTGATACCCGTGGCAAACGCCGCCGTCCTGTAATATTCCTGATCAACCTCCAGCCTGACGTCCTCTCTGTGGGCCTCCTGGAATTCTTCCCAGGTGATGCCCTCCAGCAGCCCCTGGGCCTTTACCGTCTCTTCGTTATACACCCTGTACTTAATCATGGAAATGGACAGAGAGGAATTTTCATATTTTACAACGCCGGGACTTGTAGACACACGCTTCGCATATTCATTGGGCAGATAATCCGTGTCCCTTTCCGTCTGGCTCGACTCGCTGGTGCCGTAATCCTGCCACATATACCCGGTGTAGTTCTCGCCGTCATTTTCATCCGTGCCGGGGACGCCGCCGCCTTCATTCACGTTGCTGGATTCAAATTCCGCCTCATGGCTCTTCAGCCCCTCGTCCCGGCCGTCGGGAGCAGAATACTCTTTCCAGGTCTCCTGATACTCTGAATAATCCACCTCCAGGTGAGGGCTCACCATAATCTGGTCAAACTGCTGCGTACCGTAAAGCACCGTCTTCACCTGGCTAGCGAGAAAGGTCTGGGCCTGTGCCTGCAGCTCCAGCATGGACTGGGCCATGCCCACATAAGAACTGGAATCATTGCCAGCAAACAGCAGATTGGAATCCGTATCCACAATGGTAATTTTGTCCATAGCCACATTGCCCAGTCCGGCAGCCACGCACTTTGCCAGTCCCGCCGCCTGGGAGCTGGAAAGAACGCCGTCCAGCGTCAGCGTAATATAAGCCGACGTCTCCTCATTCTGGGCCGCCAGCGTACCGTTCTGGGGCGGTATAGTCAGAATAACCTCAGCATGTTTTACGCTGTTCTGACATTCCAGGGTCTTTGCCATCTCCGCCTGCAGATAGAGCTTCCACTGGTGCTCCCTGTCTGTGGAGGTGGTGGACATGCTGCTGTTCACCCAGTCTTCATACTTCAGGCTTGCGGAGGTATAGCCTGCAGAGCCCAGGGCCAGATTAGCCATATACTGCTGCTCGGCCAGCACCTCAATAGTCAGCGCGTCATCCGACTCCCGGTGGGTCACGCCCGCACTCTCCAAAATGTTAACCACCTCCGCAGCCTCCGCCGAGGTGGCGTATGTACCCAGTTTTATATATTCAGGTCTGGAAATCGCATAGACGATAATCACAAGCGTAAAGATAACCGCCGCCCCGATGGCAATGATAATCGTCCTCTGCTTAGCAGTGAATTTATTCCACCACTCTTTTATTTTTTCCAGTATTTCTTTCAACTTCTCAGGCATGGTAAGTCTCCTAAAGTATTAGTCTAAGCTCAGATCTGCATCTGCATGATTTCCTTGTAGGCGTCCATCAGCTTGTCGCGGATAGCCACGGTATACTGCAGGGCGGTGGAAGCCTTCTGCAGGGCAATCATCAGGTCGTGGGTATTCTCCGTCTCGCCCAGGGCGAACTTGATTTCCTCATTCTCCGCATCGGAGAGATAACTGTTGGTGGTTTTGATATTGTCGATGGCCGTGTTCAGAAAAGCGTCGAACATGGTTCCTGTGGTTTCCTTTTGGGGACTTATGTCCAGCAGGGTCCCCTTCAGGGATTCCGCCGGAGATATATCGCTGATTTTAGACACTCCGTTCAATGTATACAAATCCATGTTATGTATTCCTTTCCCGTATCATTCTTACAGATTCCCGTTACTGTCCTAGCTGCAGGCCCTGCTGGGCCATGGACTTGCTGGCGTTAAAGGCGGTGGCGTTGGCCTCATAGGCCCGGCTGGCGTCTATCATGTTGGTCATCTCCGTGATGATGTTCACATTGGGATAAGTCACATAGCCGTTTTCATCCGCGTCGGGATGAGAAGGGTCATACACCATGTTCATCTCCGTCTCATAGTCATGCAGAACCCCTCTGACCTTTACACCCTGTCCGGAATAGCCGTGGTTAAAGGAAGCCTCGTTCAGCACTCTGCTGAAGGCGGTCTGGCCGCCCTTCTCCTCAAAGTAAACCACCTTCCTGCGGTAAGGGGTGCCGTCCGCAGTCCTGGTAGTGTTGGCGTTGGCTATATTCTCCGAAATGACGTCCATGCGGTAGCGCTGGGCCGTCATTCCCGATGCGTTTATGTTAAATCCCGAAAACATGCTCATACTTCTTTTCTCCCTTTCCTTTTCACTTCTTTTTAGATTTTCTCAGACAGCGTATGCGCGCTTACTTCATGGCTGTCTGAAGATTCTGGAATTCCTGGTTGATGCCCGCCAGAAGTCCCTGGTATTTCAGCTGGTTCTCCGCCAGCGTTACATTTTCGTTCTCTATGTCCACATTGTTTCCGTCCAGACGATAGGAATAGCTCTCGTAATCCGTATAGGTTCTGACAGAAAGGTTTTTGGACTTTGCCGCCGCCACCTTTGAATCCATAGACTGATAGCGGTTATGGCCCAGAGCCTTCTCCAGAACAGACTCAAAGGCAACATCCTGCCTTTTGTAGCCCGGGGTGTCCACATTGGCGATATTATTGCCGATAGCCTCGTTGCGCAGCCAACTGGCGTCCGCCGCCTTATCCAAAATCCTCACATAGTCAAACACATTTGTCTGAATCATAACTGTCTCCTTTCGTGCCCACACTTTTTTATTATAGTTAATTTACGCAAAAAAACAATAGATTTTGAGTGATTTTATCAAAAAAGGGACTTATTATTTATGTAATAAATCCCTTTATACCACCTTTCAATCCGTTGCTGTGTATTCAGTTTTATGTATCCGTTTTATCTCCTCTGGTTCTGATGCTTCAATTCCTCGATTTCATCAAAGACCACATCGTTCAGCACCTTGATATAAGTGCCCTTCATGCCGGAAGAACGGGATTCAATGACCCCCGCGCTCTCAAACTTCCGCAGCGCGTTTACAATCACCGATCGGGTAATCCCCACCCTGTCGGCAATCTTGCTGGCTACCAGAATGCCCTCCATGCCGTTCAGCTCGTCAAAAATATGGGTAATGGCCTCCATCTCGGAAAAGGACAGGGTACTGATTGCCGAACGCACCACGGCTATCTTCCGCTTCTCCTCGGCGTTCTCCTCATTCACCGCCCGCAGCATTTCCAGGCCCACCACTGTGGAACCGTACTCGCAGAGGATGATATCGTCAATTTCATACTGTGTATCGCCCTTGTAGACAAACAGCGTCCCCAGCCGCTCCCCCGCTATCTCGATAGGGGCTATGGTAGCCTGCACCTTCCGAATCTCGGGATTTTCAAAGCCAAGGGTCTCCAGATTCACGTTTTCCTTGGTGGAAAGCACCCCCAGCAGGCGCTCATTGAGCATGGGGTCAATAAACCCGCCCACCTCTTCGTTTATCAACTCCGTAATCGGCTCGATGCCCTCGGCTTTTCCCAGCCCCAGCACCTTGCCCTTGCGGCTGATGACCAAAACATTGGAATTTAAGATCTCCCGCATCACCTTGCATATATCGCTAAACACAACCTTGCTGGAGTTGTTGTTATGCAACAATTTTCCTATCTTTCTGGTTTTATCCAACAGCTGTACACTGCTCATACACATTTTCCTCCGTCTGGCGGCCTGCCACGACTAGTGTAACACATAAAAATACAGATTTCAATGTATAATTCTGGGATTTTTTTGCTTTTTCTATAATTTATGCGACAATTTCGACAAAAAATCCTTCAAAAATCCCACCGTCCGCGGCTTTTCAGGACTGCAGGGTTACCGGCGCATTGTATCCGCACTGATCGTTTGCACATACCAGTTTATTGCCCTTGGAAAGCAGCACGGAACCGCATTTCGGGCACTTCTCCCCCGTAGGCTTCTGCCACACCATAAAACCGCAGTCCGGATTATCGATACAACCGTAATATCTTCTGCCCTTTTTGGTCTTCTTCATCACTACGTCTTTGCCGCACAGGGGGCAGGCCACGCCGATTTTCTCAAAATAAGGCTTGGTGTTGCGGCATTCGGGAAAACCGGGGCAGGCCAGAAACCGCCCGTGGGGCCCGTACTTGATAACCATCTGCCTGCCGCAGAGTTCGCAGACCTCATCGCTTACCTCGTCCGCTATGGTGACCTCCTCCAGCTCCTTCTCTGCCTGACGCACCGCCTCGTCCAGATCGGGATAGAAATTGGAGATAACTGTTTTCCATTTGATCTTTCCCTCCTCCACACCGTCCAGAAGGGCTTCCATATTGGCGGTAAAATTCACATCCACAATGGAGGGAAAGGCCTCCTTCATCATGTTGTTTACCACCTCTCCCAGTTCGGTGACGTAAAGATTTTTATTTTCCTTTACGATATACCGTCTTGCCAGAATCGTAGTAATGGTAGGCGCATAGGTGCTGGGACGCCCTATGCCCAGCTCCTCCAGCTCCTTCACCAGAGACGCTTCGTTATAGTGGGCGGGAGGCTGGGTAAAATGCTGCCTGGCGTCAAAGGCCTCAAAGGAAAGCCGGCTCTTTTTGCTCAGTTCCCCGCTTAAGGTATTTTCCTCTTCCTTTTCATCCTCAGAGACGTAAACGCTCATAAATCCGTCAAATTTCCGGGTGGAGGCCGCCACGGTGAAAATATGCTGCTCCGCCTTTATCTTTACGGAGACAGTCTCATATTTTGCCTCGCTCATCCTGCTGGCCGTAAATCTTTTCCAGATTAACTGATAAAGCCGGAACAAATCCCTGGGCAGCTCATCCTTCAGCTCCGTGGGAATCCTGTTTATATCCGTAGGGCGTATGGCTTCATGGGCGTCCTGTATCTTCCGGCTGTTCTTCTTCCCCTGATCTTCCCTGCCCAGATAGTCCTTCCCGTACCTGGCGCCGATAAATTCCGCCGCCGCCTTTTCCGCATCCTCGGACACCCGGGTGGAATCCGTACGAAGGTAGGTAATCAGACCCACAGTCCCTTCCCCTTTGACGTCAACGCCCTCATAGAGCTGCTGGGCCAGGCGCATGGTCTTCTGGGTGGAAAAATTCAGCACCTTGCTTGCTTCCTGCTGTAAGGTGGAGGTGGTAAAGGGATGAGGCGGCCTTTTCAGGCGCTCGCCCTTTTTCACTTCTGCCACCCTGTACTCCGCCCCTTTCAGGGACGCCATTACGGCCTCCGCCTGCTGCCGGTCCGTAATGGCCGTCTTCTCCGTCCCGGTGCCGTAATACCTGGCGCAGATCGGCTTCTTCTCCCCTTCTACGTTCAGCTTCACCTCCAGGCTCCAGTACTCCTCCGGCACGAACGCATTGATCTCGTCTTCCCTGTCGCAGATAATGCGCAGCGCCACAGACTGTACCCGTCCGGCGCTTAAGCCTCTCTTAATCTTCTTCCACAGAAGCGGCGAAATCCTGTATCCCACCATTCTGTCCAGAGCCCGGCGGGCCTGCTGGGCGTCCACCAGGCTCATATTGATTTCCCTTGCGTTTTTCAGGGATTCCTTCACCGCGTTCTTCGTAATCTCGTTAAAGGTAATTCTGTATACCTTTTTATCCTCCAGCTTCAGCGCGTAGTACAGATGCCAGGAGATGGCCTCTCCCTCCCGGTCCGGGTCGGTAGCCAGATAGACCTTTTCCGCCTTCTTCACTTCCCTGCGCAGATTGGCGAGAATGTCTCCCTTTCCCCTGATGGTAATGTACTTTGGTTCATAATCATGCTCCACGTCGATTCCGAGCGTACTTTTGGGCAGATCCCGCACATGCCCGTTGCTGGCCGCAACCTCATAATTGGCTCCCAGGAATTTCTTAATGGTTTTCACTTTTGCCGGCGACTCTACGATTACCAGATACTTTGCCATACCGTTCTTCCCTTCGTCTTTATTCTTCTATATAAGCATATTTTGTGCGCGTCAATCGTGAATCACTATACACCAAAATTTTTCGGGACGCAAGTTTTTTATTAATTTTTAATTTCCGTTTTTCATCTGAAACAAAAATAGAATTAACGCTTTGCGAAAATTCTGTTTTCATGAAAAAAAGTTGAAATTCCGACACTCACATGAAGGTCCTTCAACTTTTTATGATATTCCCCATCCGTAATCTCAAGCCAGCCTGGCTTTCAGTTCCTTTACATCGCTTTCCAACATCCTGACTTTGATTGCAAGCATTTCCACTTCATTGCTCGGCCGCATCGCTTCATGCAGGTTCCGCGACAGATCCAGATGCCCTTCCGCTATCCGTTGAATATTAACGCGTATCTCGTTTTCAATTATCACATTCGTTTTTATTACCTGCCGTCTGATTTCCTGCATATCCGCATCCACGCCCTGCACCTTTGTGTCAAGCGCATTCACCTTTGTGTCAAGCGCATCCACCTTTGTGTCAAGCGCATCCACCTTTGTGTCAAGCGCATCCACCTTTGTGTCA
>JAMPFR010000062.1:20535-21490 GCA_023664365.1 Acetatifactor muris
AGCGCATTCACTTTCTCGTCAAGTTCATTGACCTTCCCAAGAATCAAATCAAGCTTCTGACTGTCCGTCATATTCATATCTGCCGCCCTCCCTCTAATATTGTATCACTGTATTTTTCGTATGGATACAGTATAGCACAGTTTAAATACAAAGTCTATCCAATTCATCCGCGGAAACCTGAACTGCGGAATGCCCCGGGACTTATCCGCCCCGAGGCATTCCTGATTCTTTTATTCCCGCGAGCAAAATGTGTCTTTCAGACACATACGCTAAACCAACCATAAGTTTTCTTGGACAGACTGGCGAATGCCGCGAGGGTATGTATCCGTGACGCTTAATCCGTCAGCTCGTCCCGGAATATTTCGGTACCGTCCGCCTTAAGGAATACATTGCGCACAGCGTCCAGAGTAACTTTATATTCCGCCTTAAACGCCTTCAGGAAATCCACCTGCTCCAGGCTGCTCAGGAAAATGTCCGACATGGTTTCACATGCTGCTGCATCAAGACTGCCGTACAAATCATCATCAGGCAGCTGCCATACAAACACAAGCGTATTTCCGTCCGCTTCGCTGGAGATGGTTATGCCGGTTCCGTCAAACTCCTCATTCCAACCCTTCTCTTCTTCCTTCCATTCGGCAGATGAAAGCACGCTTTCCAGTGTAGCCTTGCCTCCGCAGGCAGCCATGGCAAATACCATGATGATCGCCGTGAACAGAACCATAATTCTCTTCTTCATAACAAATACCTCTTTCTTCCTTTATTAATCGTTTGCCGACGGCAAACAAGCCCATTATAGCATGACCTTCCGGAATGTAAATAGAAAAAAAGCCGAAAATCCTTTCAATCAGATGAAAGATTTTCAGCACTTTTCCGGGTTGGGCTATTCTTTTCAAAATAGTCGCAGCTGATAGGGGAATCGAACCCCTGTTTCCGCCGTGAGAGGGCGGCGTCTTAA
>JAMPFR010000063.1 GCA_023664365.1 Acetatifactor muris
CGTGGTTGCTGGCAATGCCCCGTCTGCACCCCTCGCTGTGGCTGATGATAACGCCATCTGCCATAGGGTCTAAATGGTACTGCTGGCAGAGATATGCAAACAATTCCACTGCATATTGATAGGCGGCAAGCACATGGGCCTTCGTGTTTTCCCCGTCCCCTGCCTCCATCCATGACGCGCCGCCCGTATACCGGATGGTGGCAGGCTCCGTCATCTCCACGCCGATGTGGGTATTGTTTGCACTGCCGCCGCAGTGCCAGCCCCGGTGTTCCCACGGGAGCAACTGGTATACATCACCGCCCGGCTCAATGATGGCGTGGACGCAGGCGTTTGCATCCTGTTTGTTCCAGTTCTTCATAAATGCGGATGCTGTAAGCAGGCAGCAAAAATGTCAAATTTCATCACCAAGAATGTCAAAATTCTTTGTACGTTACAATTTTGTTTAAACCCGCTCATTTTCCATTAAAAAAATGTCTCATTTAATGTTACTTTAACATATTTTAAAATAAAGTTAAACACTATGGATATTTTTTATTCAGAAGTGGCCCCTCTACCTTTTATTATTCCTCTTTTCCTGTCATCCCCGCCTCCAGTTCCGCTATTCTGGCCTCTAATAATTTATAGTACCGATCTGTATATGCATTTGCTTCCAATAAAGCCTTTTTGGCAGATATAGTCTGGATTAAGATTGCCTCCTCGCTATTACCCTCTGTGCTGGATTTTAAAATTAATCCCTGATTCCCGAAAGCAAAAAGTCGGCCAAATGCTTTCGTGATGCAAGTCATGGTGTTTTCGGGTGCTATCTCAATCAGATTCTCCTGGGTCTTATCTATGATGCTTTCTCCCTTTTTAAGAATCATCATCTCATGGTTATTAATAAAAAGTTTACATTCATTAAAGTACACACCGTCCACAAAACCATAGTTGATGCCTGTACTCAACACCATCTCTTCTCCAGAAAATAGAACCTTGGCAAATTTATAATTTTCATCCTGTGTTACTGTCATATAATACAACTCATCTTTGCACTCAAAAACAGGAAGCAAATCAACCGTCCCAAAATCGTCCCGTAGCTTATATACTTCCTTCCACGTCAATGTATTTCCGTTAAACAGGCAAACATATTCATTATATTGGGTAACGTTTGTAAAGAGAAATCCCTGGGAATTCTTCCCAACAAGTATATTTCCGACAGATTGATTTTCTACCTGGACACGTTTTTCCAAGAACTCCCCCGCCCGCCCAATTATTACTTCAATTGTATCTACCTCTCCAGAACCTGAACCATTTTTTATTCTGCTTATGGCCAATATAACCCAATTATTATTTACCGGATAAATAGATATATATCTGGAAAAATAATTAAATTGTTCTTTCGAAGTTATCTTTTCGGTATCTGCACCGAAGTATTCATATGACACGAAGTCCGCCGTTGTCGCAATAAAGCCAAGATAATATTCGCCGCTTGTTCCGTCAGTTCTTTCCACAGTATCCTTATAACTCCCTGCAAGAAGGAACCGACTGCCATCCCATGCAATATCCTCCAGCTGATAATCCGTGTACTCAAGAACAGAAACCTGCCAAGCCTCCCCGTCTGTGGTATATGCTACTTTTCCATCTGTTGTAATGGCTGCCAAATAGCCGTTTTCATATATGGCCTTTACAAAATTGCTATTGATGCCTGACTGCATTCGGATCCACTTGAGATCTTCAATTTCCGTCACCATTGCACCCTCTGCCATCGTAGTAACATTTGTTTTCCCCAGCATCATCAATTCCTCCTCACAAGTATATTTGCCGTCAACTCCTCCTGAATGTCAATAGAGCTTGTCAGTTCCATGTATCCCTGATAGGACACAGGCAGAATGAGCGCCTTTGCCGCTATCTCATAAGAGTACTCATCAAAATACACATCACATAAAGAAGCTTCTGTAAAAGCTTCGTGTTCCACCCGGCATACCTTATTAATAAATTTCAGTGGCACATTCCTTATCACGATCTCCCGGCTTTGGATTTCTTTTGCCAGATTAGTATAATTGATTATCTTGTCTTCTATCAAATTCAGTCGTTCCATAAGCTCTGTTACCTCAAAAGCATCCAGCTCTTCCAAGATTTTGTTCTGGGTAGCCATCAAGACATTGAACTGATTTGCTGTACTCTCATACTGCGCTATCATGCTTGCTATCCGCTGATACTGCGCTATGATGGCAAGAAACACATCATCTGTTGGCTCTGTAGAGACATTCTCCCCGGATATAGCTCCTTCGCAAATGTCCACTGTATCTACTGTAGAAGTGACTACTGCCGTGTCCTTGATACCAAACACTCCCAGATACATTCTGCCTGCACGCGCCATGGCTGCTGCCGGTATCATGCACATATCATTGCTGTCCAATACAGCGTATTGAACATTTGTCTTGTCCTGGTAAAACACTGCCGTCTTTATGTAATCCGCCCATGCTTCATCAAATTCAAACTTACAGGAATCATAATTCATATCCCCGGAAGAAATCACTTCCCGATTCTGGATCGTCAGCAGCTGCTTCTCCAATAAAATATTAATCTGTGCCATTGTCCATGTCCCTTTCTGTCATATTGTAGTGTTATTCCAATATAAGAGCATTCAATGATGCATACCCATTTCCGAAGCCTGAAAGTACTATAAACACAATTATTATTTCTGAATAGTCCTCGATATTTATCTCCGTCTCATCAATATTTACGCTGACCCATGTAGTAGAAGAGCTTGTCTGCCCCGTTTCCTTGCTGAACAGACCTTCTGGTGTTGTCTCTCCTTCTTTATAGCCTGAAATTTCAACTTTTGTTTTAACTTTGGATGTGCCGGAAAATGCACGCGCTGTTATATTTCCTCCTGACATAGTCATTTTCTTATATTGTGCAGTATCCAGTCTTATAGATGTATTTTGGCCATACGCCATAGGACTGCCACTGAAAGAAAATGCCACCATAGTTAATGTATCAAAATACAGCTTACCGCCTCCCGCACCCGAACTAAAAGGGAACACTGTATCCGCACCTGTCTCGTCCTTCATATAATAGCCCGGCTTTCCTTCCTCATTATAACCCAGGCGGACACCACCCAACTGTTTTGTGATATCCTGCTTTATCTCTTCTATCTCTGCCTCAGACAAACCAACTTTGCCCAAATTAAGCTCTGATCTACTCATTACTTTTCACCCTCCTTCTTCTGATTTTCCCTCTGTCGCCTTATTCATTCTTGCCTCAACCGTATATCCTGCTAAAATACATAACACAGACAGCAATCACTGTTGACATAGAAATTATCAGGTACCGTCTCGGAATCAGACACGATCCACAGGTACCCGTCCCTTATTTCAAAAGCATACATTCCGGAAAGACCTCCACCAGCTCCCCCCGCAGCTCCGGGCGCTCCTGTTTCGCCCCGCTCTCCCCTGCTGGGAAGTCCGGTGTCCTCTCCGTCAATGAACCAGTTCCCGTTTGCACCGATGGAGGGCGTCTTGCCATTTAAGGAAGCAAGCCATTCCTCCTCGCTTCCGGAAAAGCCGTTCCTTACGGCAACTGCATAAGCAGATTCTCCCGGCGCACCGTCCTGTCCGTCAGCTCCGTCCTGCCCATCGACTCCGTCCCTGCCGTTTGTTCCATCCTGCCCATCAGCCCCGTCTTTCCCGTCTGCTCCAGGCGGACCGGGCGGGCCCATCAGGTTAGGCGTTTCGATCTCTCCCGATACGGAGGTGAGCTTAAGCTTATAGGATTCCTCCGTCTCTTCCGATACTTCTATGGTCGGTGAAACCGTTTTTTCTTCGATGACCCTGACAACCGTATCCTCCGTCACAAATTTCTCATCGTTCTTTAACTGGCTGACTGCGGAGGGGATCTCCGCTCCTACTGTCTGCTTTATGCTTACAAGCTGCGTCTTGTTGGTATCCGTGAATGTTGCCTTGACAGCTCCCAGCGTATACCGTGTGTGCTCCGGAGCGTCCAGGTGCAGCTCCGCCCTGCTTAACAGGTAATATTCCGCGATCCCGTGAAGGGGGGCTGCTACCTGGACGTATGTACAGACCCTCAATGCCTCGATTTCCACATCCGTGAGATTAAGGTCTACCGCCTTCACGTCTATGGTCTTTCGGAGCGTAGTCCCGGCAGCCAGCTTTTCCTTTGCTTTCATTAATAGGTTCTGCGGCAGCGTGACATCTTCCCAGATGCTCTCCTCCGGACTTGCAAAAATAATACCGTACTCTGCCGCCTTCTCTTCGTCAACGATATAATCCTCTCCGTCATTCACATCCTTGATGTCAATCCTCTCAGTACCGGCTTCATCCACCAAAGCTCCCTTCGGCCGGATCGCCGTGAACGTCTCTGTAGCGGAGCTGTTTACCAGCAAGTCAATGATATTTTTCCCGAAAGTGATAGACTGACCGGATACCTCCGCGTAGTCCTCCAGCCAGTCAATATAATCTCCATCCGCTTCATAACGAACCCGCAGGTGTCCTCCAAGGGAACTCTGGAAGCATTTTTCTTTCAACGCCGACCAGCTTCTGGTATCGTTAATACTGCTCCTTACAATATAATCATTATTGTCCTTGACCGTCACATTACCAATCAAAAAACGCTGCCTGGGGCTGACCTGACTGTTATGGTTCCGCAGAATATCCCGGAACAGCTGCTCCGGGGGACCGGAAAAGTCAAACGCCGGAAAGATGGAATCATTAAGGAATGCCATCTGCCCCTCACACTGAACCTTTTTCACATTGTTGATATCCTGATCGTCCGATATGATTCTGCCTTTCCAGAGAACTG
Organism: Acetatifactor muris; assembly: GCA_023664365.1. GTDB lineage: Bacteria > Bacillota > Clostridia > Lachnospirales > Lachnospiraceae > Acetatifactor > Acetatifactor muris_B. Next base: position 4,801 of record JAMPFR010000063.1, read on the forward strand.
TATCACCATTTTTCACGGTGATGAGCGTCGCCAGCTTTCTCAGCGTCAAGAAGGACGGGTGATTTGACGTCATATTAAACTGCAGTGTGCCGGCACTGTTATCCTCCATATTCAGAACAATGTCATATAAACAAAACTCTTTGACCGAAGGACTATAGATCAGCGTATCATCTGCATAAATACTGTACATCTCATAACGCTCCTTCCTGATACTGGAACAGGATCGTGCCGGTCCCTTCCACCCGGAATCTGTTATATCCCTGCTTTAAAACAATTTCTGCAACAGTGTATTCTCCTGCTGGTAAGAGATAAGTCCTGCCTTCAAAAGACACTTTCATCTGCGCCGTCAGCGTGATCCGGGGAATCACCTGCATTTTTTCGTTCAGCAGCACTATATTGCTGGCACCGGCGACATCCTCCTTATGCCTTGTGACGTGGATTTTATATTTATAAGGTTCACACCGGGCAGTTATCTCCACACTGGTTAGCCTTCCATTGACAACCGGATCTGCGGCTTCAATGCGTCCCATATAGTAAAATGCCTCGTCCCTGTCCAGTATGATTTTTTTCCGCTTCCCGTGCAGGGTATTAATCAGTTCGTTTATCCGGATGCCGTTGGTGGACGTGAATTTAAATTTAATCTGTCTGGAATTATATTTGACTTCACCCAGGCTTTCTGTTATGTCCAAAACACCATCCATACCGGGAACTTCTATTTCCTTGACCTTGGCAGCGGGTGTACCCACACGCGCATAATTCATGATCAGGTTCGTTGAACCGCCCATATGCTCATTATCAAACCACACTCCATACATTATTTAATCCTTTCATCCTGCCGGGATATTTCCCCCAGCCTTGCGTTCATTCCTGCCGCCAACGCCCCGACAGTAGCCCCTGTGTCAAGCACCAGCTGCTTTTCTGCACATTGTGGTAAATACCTGTTTAACGTTGCTAAAACAGCAGTTAAAACACTGACAACTTTCTGATTTTGAGAGTCCACAGCCTGACGGATATAATCCTGCAGAACCGTAATCGGTGCTATCGCTTCAGCTCCGGCCTCACCGCCCACCATCATATTCCCGGTAACCGGATTTATGCCAAATGCTGTGGGCGAAGTCATGACACCGCCCTTTGCATACCATTCCACCCCGAAATGCGGGATGGAAGGCGGATTCAGTGAGAATTCTCCCGTCATCTTAAAATGCGGCAGCTTAATCTTTGGCAGTTTCCAATCAAATTTGAAAAAACCTTTGATGCTCTCTACAATCCCCTTGACCTTTTCCTGACACTTTGAGAAAGTTCCTGTGATTTTTTCTCCGACTGCACTGAACTTTTCCCGGACTGTATTTCCCATCTCGGCAAACTTATTTGCTGCTACATCTTTTAATTTTTCAATGGCTGCACTCCCCTTATCCCGAATACTCTGAAAGCCTTCTACTCCCTTTTTCGCAACATCCGCCAGGCTGGCTGCAGCCGAATCCTTCAACTCCTTGAACTTCTGAACGGCGTTATCTTTAAATTCAGTCACCTTTCCGGTAGCCTTTTCTTTCAGTTCCGCGACTTCTGACACAACCTTTTCCCGAGCCTCCTCAAAGCGCTGTCCCCAGCGTTCCTTCAAGTCGGATATTTTATCACTGACCTGCTCTTTCAGGTTTTTGAAATTGGTGACTACATTCTCCCGCATCTCGGAAACCTTAGCAGAAGCGTTTTCTTTTATTTCGCTGAACCTGATGGAAGCATTCTCTTTCAATTCCTCTATCCTGTTAGACGCGCTTTCCTTTATCTCTCTGAATTTAGCGGAAATATTTTCCTTTAACTCCGTTATTCTGCCGGCTGCTTTTTCTTTCAATTCCTGGAATTTACTTGAAACATTCTCTTTCAATTCCTCAATGCGTCCGGAAGCGTTCTCTTTCAGTTCCTGAAATTTGGCTGAAGCATCTTCCTTTAGTTCCTTTATTCTGCCGGAAGCCTTCTCTTTCAGTTCCTGGAACTTAGCTGAAACATTCTCCTTTAGTTCCTCTATCCTGTCAGAAGCCTTTTCTTTCAATTCCCGGAACTTGCCGGAAACGGCTTCTTTTGCAGATTCCACCGCATGACTCATGCCGTCTTTGATATTATTCCATTTCTCGACCACACTGTCTTTCAGGTTGCCAGTCCACTGCTTAATGTCTTCCCATTTCTGGGAAATCTTTTCTCCCAGCTCATGGGCTTTCTCCTTGATAGTGTCCTAATTCTTGTAAAGGGCTACCCCAATGCCGACTACTGCCCCAATAGCTCCGACTACTGCCAGCACCACGGGATTGATACTTGTAAGAGCTCCTATCACCAGCTTCGCTCCGCTGACCAGCTTAGACCCTACGGAAACCACCGTTTTAATTCCACCTGTCAGTTTGGAACCCACCGAGACTACTGTTTTAATACCTCCTACCAGTTTGGAACCCACGGATATGATATTACCAATCGCTGACGCGCCTTTACCGAGAATTGTGAGCACCGGGCCTATAGAAGCCAACAGCAAGCCCATTTTAACAATCGTTTCCTGGGTACCGGCATCCAGGTTCTGAAACCACTGGGTAAACTCTTTTATCTTCTGGGCAGCCTTTTCAATATACGGCGCAAGCTTTTCACCTATAGTGATAGACACACCTTCCAGGGCTGACTTTAAGCTCCGCAGAGAACCGCCCAGACCGGATTCCATATTCTGCGCCATGTCGGATGCCGTCCCGCTGCAGCTTTTAATCTTGCCTTCCAAATCCTCATAAGCTGCTGAACCTTGGTTCAAGATAGCCAGCAGACCCTTCTGGGCTTCCTGCCCTGCCACTGTACTTGCCAGCGCCGCCTTCTGGGCGGTGTCCATCGTCGCCGTAGCATCACACAGGTCTTTTAGCACATCACTCAGGTTCCGCGCCGTGCCATCCGAATTATAGAATTCAACACCCAGTTCCTCTATGGCATCCCGCGCCCCATTAGTATTAGTTCCAAGCCTCGTGATGATACTCGAAAGAGCCGTACCCGACATGGAACTTTTAACTCCCGCATTTGCCATCATGCCCAAAGCTGCCGCCACATCCTCCAACTGATAGCCGTAGGCACCCGCCAAGGGTGCTACATACTTAAAGGCTTCTCCCATCTGGCCCACCGTGGTATTGGACTTCGCCTGGGTAGTTGCCAGCACATCTGCATACCGGGACGCATCTTCCGCACTATCTCCAAAGGCCGTCATGGAGTCCGTCAGAATGTCCGTTACCGTGGCAAGATCTTCTCCTGACGCGGATGCCAATGACAGCATACCTCCGACAGAGGCAAGAATCTCCTTTGTGTCAAAACCCGCAAGGGCCATATAGCCCATTGCATCCGCCACGTCCTTCGCTGTCCAGGCAGTAGTAGATCCGTATTTCTTCGCCGCTCCCGTCAGCTGATCATACTCATCCCTTGTGGCACCTGACAGGGACTGCACCTTTAACATTGCGTCCTCAAAGGTAGCTGCCGTACTGACAGATGCTGTACCCACGGCAGCCAGGGGCAGAGTCACCGCCTTTGTCATACCGCTGCCTATCTGGGTGATCTTATCCCCTGCCTTCTGGAATCCGTTTGCCAGGGAGTCTACCTTGGACATAGCGGAATCTACTTTATTATTGAATTCATCTGATTCTAAGACGATCTTTCCAACTAATGTAAACAGATCCATAAATACCTCTAAAACGGCTTAAAACCCGCCAATATGCCCTCAGCGCGGATTACAGCCTCTTCCGGTGTGCATTCCGTTACTGGTTCCTGTTCTTCCCGATTAGTTGTGATTTCCGCTTTCCAGTCCTCGAAGGACTTGTCCTGCATGACTGCCGTGGCCAGGTATAGTTCCCAACACTTATCCTCATCAGTCTGCCGGAGCATTTGATCGATAAATTCCGGCAGCAAGTCATTTTGGATCATTTCATCCAAAACAGGAAAAGGATTTGCATATCTTGTTGATAGCAAATCCCAAAACCTGACGATTCCAATCACAGCAGCTTTATAGCAGCCTTGATAAAATTTACAACATTGTTCTCCCTGACAATGTCAACAATCATCTGGATAAAGACCTCCAGATCCAGCTCCGCAACCTCCGCAACAGACATCCCTGACAGACTGCCCAGCAGTCCATATACTTCCTTCTCGCATCTGTCCAGCCGCATCAACACCTGATTTGCAATTCTGGTTGCCACGGCCACACCAACAATGAACTCACTGTTATCTTTTCCTACGTCTCCTTCTGCTGTCTCTGCTGCCCGGCTGACTATGCTCCTCCGATTCTTCATTTTAACCATCAGTTCCGTGAAATCATCATCCCCGTAGCATGATATAAATTCATCAATACCGATTTTCCCGATAATTTTTGCCATAGGGGTAATATCTTTTGCCTGAAGCCTGCGCAGCTTATAAGGTTTACTTTCCATCATTCACTCCCTCCATTCTGCTGTGCCAGGAAAGATGCAATCTTCTCATCCTTCGTGGACCCGGTCAGGGTATAGCCCCTGCCTGCTGCCAGCGTCTCAATGTTTGCAACGGTCATATCACCCAGCATTTCGGCTGTATAATTGACTACTGTCTCCTTCTGGCGCGGATAATAAATAAAAACAGGCAGCCTGTCATGGTCATCCTCAAAACCTGCAAAACATTCAAATTTACACTTCAAAACTGACTTGTCCTTATTTTTGGTATCCGCTTCAAATCCCGATGTACAGAGCATATTTTCCATGATGACAATGATTTCCCTGCCGTCAGACAGTGTTCCGATGGCGGCAATATTGTCGATATAATCGGAATCCTCCAACAGAGACTTTGTTCTGTACAGGTCATAGCCTTCCACAGGAGATTCAAATTTACTGGCTGCCATCGTCATCTGCAGAATCTCCGGCGTCATCTCAATCAGGTTTGCCTCGATATAGGCACTTTCACCCTGCTTGAGTGTCATGCCCCTGACATTGACTACTGCCCCGTCTACCTCGATATTCTGGTAATCCGGGACAACGGATATTTTTGCGCCTCCGGAGGTTGCCCCCAGCAGATCGCCGCTCCACCGCCCGTCCTCATATTTCAAGTTTGCATACAGCACCGCTGCATTGATCAGCATATTCTTGGGCGTAGATGACGTAATCCCTGATTTTCTAAACTTTTCAATCAATTTTCCTTTCATATCCTCTTCCTTTCCAACGCTTTATCTGCAGCGTTATCTGTAACCTGGTCAGCTCCGCATCCGTATCGTCAGACAACTCTCCAGTCATGGCCTGCGTACAAATCAGCATCCCGCCATCCCCACAGGTTATCAGCCGCCCTGTGTCTGCGGGGAACACCTTCTGAATCCGTTCCGCCGCTTCATACAGGGCTATCTCATTCTCCCCGCGGTAAAACCCGGTAAGCAGGAAACTGTATTCCTCTTCCCCGGATTCATCACTGCTGCCATTCCCATACAGTTCCCCCACAAAATAAGGGTATTTTGCTTTGCCTTTCCATCGGAGGAACCTGTAATTGACGATATTTTCCAGTTCGGAACCGACATATTTTATGATTTCTCTCATGACATTCCCTTAAATCTTTCCTGTGCAGATGCCGTAATCACATTCTTCAATGCCATATAAGCCTTATACAGCGGGCGCTGGGGCTTCTTACCACGGGTAAAGTGGCCGACACCCTTTTCATCCTTATAGAACCAGCCGCCCTTCCTGCCATTCCCGTTCAGGGCATACTCTCCGGTGCCGAATTCCTCGTAGATCGCGTTCTCCGCATCCGATGCCACAAGTCCCTCCAACCTGTCCTCATCCACCACATAGCGCCAGGACTGCCTGGTCCGGCCTGTCCTGACCCTCTGGTTGTTCCGTACGGCGCTTGCCAACTCCCCGCAGGCTTCGTGCAGCCAGGCAATCGCAGTCTGTCTGAATGCAGCCTTTGCTTCACCGCTGTTATCTTCCATATGTATATCAACCCCCATCTTCCTGGCCTCCCACATATTTCAGGTAAATCTCCAGGTGCTCATGCAGCTGCATGGGGTCGTCATACAGAAGGACTTCATAAATCTGTCCATCAATCAGCATCCGGCTGTTCTCCGTGTTCAGTTTCTTTCCATCCACTGTCAGGTCGGTGTAATCGCAGAGGAATATATATTCCGCATCCTCCACCCGCTTCATCAGCTTGTGACTGACATCCGCCCCTGTCAGATCCAGCACACCTGTAAGTGGCTTCTGAAAAGCATTCCTCCAGACAGTCCTGTCCAGGGCATATTCGTCCGGCTCCACCGATTTCACCTGCACCCAGCCTTTTGTATTCCCACCAATGTGTGCCATGCCTCCTCCTTCCGCATCAAACGTCTTGTAGGGAGAATGCCCTCTCTCCGGGCATTCTTCAGTGTGCTCGCTTACCACCTCATCTGCCTGTAAGGCTCCAGAAACCCGATCAGGGACACCGGGTAGCCGTCCGCACTATTCTCATTGTCCATATCGTAGTAAGTGACCGAATGCCGGGAAAGGGATTCCGACTTGATACCCGTCTTTGAACGCATATTGAACTCCCATTGAAGCAGGTTCAGCACCCCTTCCTGGACATCCTCCGGATACACAACCTTGGTGACCATGTTCCGGGGGGCATCATACAGCTGCCTGTCCAGAATGATCTTCCCGTATCCCCCATCAACTACCGCATACAGACCCTCATTTACAGAACCATTGATCTCAACCGTATCTCCCGGCTGGAGAAAGAATGGCCTTGTATAGAGAAGGCTCCCTTTGGAAGAGGCTGCATAAAACCGCAGCTCCTTCCGCTGGAAGTTATTGTTTGTCTCAGACCGGATCAGGTTTTCGATGGCTGCAATCTTTCTTTTGATGACACTCTCCGGAATATCATCCTTTTGGATGTAGTCCAGGGCATCCTCTACACTTACGATCATGTCCCCGGCTCCTTTCTCACTCTGAAACGACCTTGTAGCCGTCTTTATTGGCAAACCAGGAGGCTGCATAGGCATCCCTTGTATATCCTATGCCGTCCACGAACATCACGCCGCCAATCATTCCGGAAACATCATTCCTGCAGGTGATCTGGAAAAGCGGCTGCCCAGGCTCTGCCGTTTCAGGCTGCTTCTCTGTTCCGGCTTCTGCTGCTTCAGGAGACTTTTCCGGAACTTCTACCGGCGGCTCCCTGTAAGCTGATTCCCAGGCCTGCGGCTCTCCCTTTTCTGTAGTAACATCCTGCTCAACAATGGCCTTTTCTGCTTCTCCGGAAAGTGTGTCCTCCGCCTGCTGCCCCGTCCCGGTTTCCGCCGCGGTCATTGCAGCCGCCTGATTTTCTTCCGGAGCAGGAACCTTCTCCAGGTTCCCGCTCTCAACTTTCTTCTTTGCTGCCATATGAATCCCCCTGTTATTTAATCTTAATGTTGCGGAGCACTGCAGCACCCCTGGTATTCTTCAGTGCGATAGCAGCCAGCAGCTCGACCTCACCCGTTTTGACTGCTCCCGGAGTAGTCAGGTTCGGCAGATACTGGGAAATGAATTTCTTGCCCTTTACCGTGACGCCGTGGAAGCTGTCAAGGCCAATAACCGGCGCATAAATATCCGTCAAACCTGTGATCTCTTCTCCTCCCACAGTGCGCTTTTCTACAGGTATGATGGGCTTCTCCGCAAAACTGCCGTCCCCTCTCGCCTCCGGATAATATCCCATATCCATGAAGGGGATATCATCATAGCACTGTATCTTCCGCCCAAAAGCATCCTCGCTGTGGGTCAGGTACCCGGCCCGTCTTGCCGCAGCCTTCAGCTTTGTGATCATGGATGTGTTTGCCATGATACAGCTGGCTCTGCCATTCAAGCTGGCCAGGAATTCATCCAGAAGATCCAGCAGCTGCTTATAATTGGAATCCAGCGCTGCCGACGTGGAAATATCGATATAGCCGCCCGCGTTGATCTCCGTGCTGGTCTCCCTGAGCGCCTTGTCCAAGCCGTCAAAGGTGGTCGTGTCAGCTGCAGCGTCCCCGGCAATCACCACCCGCTGGAACGCGGTGCAGGTTGCCTTGACCTTTGCTTCTGTCTGCAGCGCGATCTCGGAGGCATTCCCCGAAATGTTCTCAAGCACCCTGTCTACCTGATAAGAGCCGCCAAAGATCTTCACCTCAACGCTGCACCTTTCCCTTGTAGCCTCCTGAGGCGTGTATTCCTTGTTCAGCTCCCTGGTCCCTGCAATGGAGGGCGTTTTCTCTCTCAGGTAGCCGTATGTCATTGTGGAACCGCCACCACCCGGCGATACCGCGTCATCCCATATCAGCTGATCCATCAGCAGGGAATTCCGTCTGAAGGTATCAATGACCTGCTTGTCAACATGATCCTCCCTGCCCTCTTTAAACTGCGCTAATGTAATTGCCATCTCAAAATCCTCCTTCTCCTTTTCTTATGACTCCTTTTCTTATGACTCCTTTTCTTATGACTCCTCTTCAGACAGCTTCTGGGCAATGGCCTCCTCCAGCGTCCGGGGAGTGTCGTCTTCTTTTTCCTGTTCATGCAACTTCTTGATGCCGGTCCGCACCATTTCCTGGGGAGCTGTCTGCTGGGACTGTTCAAACTGTGCAGAGAAATTCTTTTTGAGATCCTCCACCAGCTCATCCACTCCGGACACGCTGCCATCCTCTCCAAGCTTGACGTTCTTCAGCCCGCCGGACTTTTCCGCCTGGTAAAGCATGTATTCAACGTCAGCTGCATGAGCCTTGGTGAGGGCCTGCACCAGCCTAAGATCAATCTGCGCTTTCTGCACAGTCTCCTGCAGCCGCCTGATCTCGGCTGCCGTTTCCTCCGGTTTCCCCGGTGCCGCTGATGCCTGGGCAGCTGCCTTCTGTTCCAGCGCCTGCTTGTCTGCCTGAAGCTGCCGGATCACCTCCTCCGGCTTCTCCACAGAAGAGACATACAGCTTGCTTGCTGTCATTGCATCAAGGATCGCCTTGATCTGCTCTTCTGTGTAGCCCTGCTCTTTCAGGATCTGTTCCAAATCCATACCTTTGTCCTCCTATTTTTGTGTACTAAAAAAAGACCTTGCGGTCTTTTTTCGTGTTTTATAAAATCCTGCTGTGCAGGAAATTACCTTATTCATCCAAGCTGTCGCGCAGCTCCTGAATCCTCTTCCAATATTTCTCAGTTATGCCTGCAAAAAGCTCCCTGTTAGAGTCTAAGCCAGGCTTCCATGTCCCGCTTTCTTTCGCTTTTTTCATGATATCATCCTCTTCATCATTCCATTCTTTCAGCAGAACACGATATTCCTGCTCAATCTGTTCCCTGGTCATTTACCGGCCTCCTACTGTAACCATACCCACGGGCAGCTGCCCACTCCTTAACGAATTCGTTACGCCCGTCCTCCGGAGATAATTCAAAGACACTCTTTAATGCTTCAGTCTCATTATGCAGCCTTGACAGTTCATATATATATTTCTCGTCAACGCCGCGCAGCATCTGCAAATCGTATTCCTCAAATAAAGCGCAGTCTTCTTTACTGAAAGAATACTCCGTGTATGCTGCCGGATGATTATGGGTAATTACCGCACCCCTGATCCGCTCCCCCAGATCCAAATTCGGATAAACATTTTGCTCCGTCCCATAACACTCATATATATTGCCCTCCGCTGTGATCACAAGGGCTTTTTCATACTCCAGCCCTTGGGTTTTTGCTTCAAAGGAAGCAATTATCCTCGCCGCATCCTTCCTGCTGGCCGGATCCAGCTTCCCGACATATTCAGGCGGTTTATGCTCTTCTACTCCGCCAAAGATATGTTTTTCCGCTGTAAATCCCTTTACAACCTCAGTATACCCTTTCTTCCACTCCCTGTAAACATCCGATTTGATGCTTACCACCTCTCCGGCCGCCCTGCTGTAGCGATATTCCTCGCTTTTCAGGTTCCAGCGGGCACGCTGGTTCATGCAGCAGCGGCAGTTGACATCCTCTCCGGCAATGCCGAAACCGCCGGGATACATTGCCCGTGCCCCGGAGGAGGGAATCACAAACTCTTCTTCCAGTTCCCTCTGCTGGCCGTCCAGCTCCACATGGGTCTGCCTGGTGACATTGTCCAGTGTGGATGTCCACTCCTTAATCACGTCGGCTCCCTTCTCCTTTGCCGCCGTCATACAGTCCATCTCCGATTCGCTGGTGACCCGGTGGCCCTCTGTCCGGGCAATGGTATATGCCCTTGAAAAGCTGGCACTGGTCTTTAAAGCTATCTGCCGGGCCATCCATTCATAGCCCTTCCCGCCGGAGAACCCCCTTGCCAGCTCTGACTTTACTGTATCTTTCAGCTGTTTCACATTTTCATACAGTCGGTTGTCGAATCGGAAATCCTTTGTTTCCTTGTTGATGCAGCGGATCACCTTGTCCTCGTCCACCATCAGAATCAGATCCACGCCGTCGCCGTGCATTTTATACAGACATCCCAGGAAAGCTTCCTGATAAACATCAGTGAGGTAGTCTGTCATGTCCCTGACATTGTCTGCTCCCAGCCTGTGCAGAATGGTCTCCAGCTGGGCCTCCAGCATCTTCAAATACTTGGGATGGCGTATATCCTTCGCTCTAAACCCAGGGTCCTTTAACATCTGCTGAATTCTGTTTTTAACTTCTTTTAAAGCGGCCTCATAATTCTCCTGCAGCCGGTCTTTTACCATCTCTTCTTTATTAAATAGTTCCAGCTGCACTTCCCTCTGCCGCTTCTCCATTCAATATCTCCTTCACCAGCTCTGCCTCCTTCGGCTGCTCCGTCCTCTTCCTGACTGTTTCCTCATCCAGGCCAAGCAGTCCGGCAAGCTCCTGCAGCAGAATCTCATCTCCCAGGATGGCTGCCGCATCTAACAACGTCCCGGCCTTCTCCCTGACCGTTTCCGCCTCCAGCTTCCTTATCTCCGCGTCCTCTTTCTCATCTGTAGGAACCACCGGAGAGATCAGGATCTCCACCTCCGCCCGCTCATGAGCCGTCCCGCAGGATGCGTTTATCTCCTCCAGCACGATCTCCAACAGCGTCCCAAGGAACTTCTTGAGACTCCAGATCAGCTTTTTCGCCTTCATATCCAGCAGCGTGTACCGGCTCTTTAAGATGATGTTGGTGATATTGCCGTCTCCGGTCTGGGAGGAATTAAAGGCCAGGGCCGTCCGGTAGATGTTCTTTTCATCCTCCTGCATCTTAGCCTGTCTTGCTTCATAGGGGATATTGATAGTCTTGACATCCAAGCCCCCCTTCTCACCCACGCCCACCACTTTCCTTGACTTCACGTTCTGCAGCAGTTCATCATAGTCCTGACCCTTGAAGCCCTTGACTACATAGATGCCTTCCGTGATGTCCCGCAAATTATTGGATAAGCCGCAGTTCATCATGTCATAATCATCAATGATGGGCTTGATCTGTTTCAGCCGGGAGCATTCCGTCCGATTGTAGGGCAGCTTCAAAAAAGGAATCCGACTGCACTCCTCATAATAGTAGCCGTCAGCTGCCCGGTAGAGCACATGGGGACAGGGATTGAGGGCTATGTTCCTGTCCAACTCCACCGCACAGTCATGCTGGAGATAATACCATGTCATATCCTTGTCCCACACCTCTATCCGGACAGCTGTTTTCCCATCCTTTATCTCCACCGGATAATAGCGGATGATATAATCATTGACCGTGTCGTCGGCAGCTCCGTCCTTCACCTCTATGATCCCAAGACTGTCGGCGTACTGGAACCGGGTATGCCCTTTTGCGTCCCTGTACCAGTAGATGTATCCGAATCCTCTTACCACCGCATCGATCAGGACTTCCTTCAATTCCCCTATAAAGTCATCCCCGAAATAGGCGTCAAGTTGCTTTTTCAGTTCCACGTCATCCGTCTGGAAGTCAATCCCGCCTGACAGAATATAAGCCACCTCCTGCTCGGAGATCTCATGAAAGAACGGATGGGGAATCCTGACATTGCTCTTGGTCAGGTCCTCCCTCAGCTCACCTTCTTTATTAATATAGTAGATTCGGTAGTCCAGGATATCATGCTCCCCGTCATAATATCTCTGGCCCAGCCTTGCCTGCTTCTTTTTCCGGCTGTATTTGTCTGCCGCAATGATAGATGCGATCCTTCCCGGTTCCAGCATTTTTCTCCTCCCGCTGCTCAATACATCCAGTCGTCTGTCTCATTCCCCATCTTTTCCGCGATTCCGGTTGTGGCATCCGGCGCGTCATCATGGCCTTTGTTCCCGTTTGCCTGGAAAGACTTCATTGCCAGATGATATTCCGGCCACCTGTTTTTCCAGCCCCGCGGATAATAAATATGCTCCTGCACCCAGGTCGCATTGCTCTTGATGCGCGCAGTCTTATTCGCGCCCTGGAAAAACTTTTCAATATGGGTGAAGTTGGAATAGTATTTATCCCGCAGTATCCTCTCCACAGACCGGGCAAATCCGCGGCCTCCATTGTTGCTCTCGATATCCGCCCAGGATACATGCCACCTGTAATAGGCAGCGGCCACCTCCTCTTCCGTGACGCTCATATCCTCGTCCGTGTAGATGATATCCAGGACATAGGCCTCCATGTTGTATACACCGTAGACGATATTACAGAGGAAATCACTGCCCTCATCAGCTGTATCGCAGTAGCTCTTGATCTCCTCCAGCAGGCTGTTTCCCTCGTCGTCCATAGGCAGGCTGTCATATTCCTTGAAATCCTTGTACAGGGAATTGACTAGGTCAACGGGCTCCTGCTGGTAATTGGCCATGAAGATAGCCAGGGACATCTTTGCCTTTTTCTTCAGATAAGACCTCCAGCTGAACAACTCCGGACACAGCATCTCATGAGTCTCCTCATTAAGACACGCCTTCATCTTCAGCACATACCAGTCTCCGCCGTCCTCGTCAGCCAGCACCCGGCCCACCAGATCCCTGCTGTTCCAGCGCGTCATGTTGATGATCTGTATGGCATCCTCCTCCAGCCTGGAAATAAAAGTATCTGCGTACCACTGATACTGGCCGTCCAATGTGTCGTCATTGAAGGCCTCCAGATGGTTCTTCACCGGGTCGTCAATGATGCCGATAGAGCAGCCGACGCCGGTAATGGTTCCGCCAAAGCCTGTGCCCAGATAAGAGAAAAAACGCCCTTCCAGGGACCACATCTTTTTGGCGCTGTCACCGTATTTGATATGGACATCCGGAAAGATGTCATTGAATACAGTAAACTTTTGGTCCACCTTGGTGGCTTCGATGCCGTCCCTGACATTGACTGAAAAACGGCCCGCCAGATCCTCATTATAGGTCACCGCTATGATTGCCTCTTCCCGGTTCTTCCCATAGACCCAGTCGCAAAACTGAGAAAGACTATAACTTTTTCCATGTCTCGGCGGGATGTCTATTGCCAGGCAGCGGCAGGAATCATACGCTGTACCCTCTTCATCCAGCCGACGCTTCTCCTTCTCCGTGATGATCCGCCACTCATTGTCTCCGGGCTGTTTGATGATCCGGTGCTCATAGATCGCCTGCAGCGTCTCCGCCAGCACCTTCAGATGAGGGCGGCTCTCTTTGAAGAACTTGGGATTGATCAGCTTGTTATATTCCCACAAGCTCTCCTCCGCCTTCAGATATTCAGGCCGCCTGCCGCTTTTATTCATTTTTGCTTTATATTCCGCTGCAAGGCTTCCCATGTAAACGCTCCTTGAACATCTTTTTAAGCATACAAAAAGAGGCTCAATGCCTCTTCTGTCCTAGCTTCCCTCTCCTTATCAGCTCCAGGGTCTCTTCCACCTGGGCCTGTGCATAGCTCTTTCCCTGCTCCCTGGCTTTCTGCAGAAATTCGCTCATCTGACTGCCGCCCGCCTTCTTTTTCTTACCCATAATATCTTTCCCGGCTTAAGATCGCTGCCGCCATATCATGCTCCCTTTTCATCGTTTCCGCGGTCACCTCGCCCATCTGGCTGCTGCGGTATTCCCTGTTCTTCTCACGCTTATATTCCCGGCGCCGGACAGCACTGGCAGCCTTGCGCCGCTGCCTTTCCTCCACATAGCCCGGCTGCTGGCCAAGAAAGGCGGATATGCTCTGTCTGGACACCCCGGTGGCTTCTACTATCTCATTGATTGAACGCCTATCCTGAAAGAACATTTTAAGAGAATCTTCTTTCCAGTCCATCTTCCCCTCTCCCTCCACTTTACATTTTTGTCCTCTTACTTTTGGGCATGGTAAGGCTATACTGTGTCGCAGATTCCGTTCAAAAGCTGTTTAACCGGCTTCAATTTGCGTTCAACCGAATCTACCCCTGTAATTCTGCACCTGAATCTGAAATGGCAAATTTGAGCCTTACAGCGCATCAGCCTACTTTATTCATTTCAGATTCCGTTTCCTCCGCCAACGACAATAAGGTGTCTGCGATCTCCGGATAATTTTCACCGATCTCCGCATAGACTTTATCTTTCAGCAGTTCCAGCGCCACATGAACCGCGCCTTTCTCCTTCCTGGCCTGCAGCTTCAGCTTTTCATTGCTGACCTGGGCCCGCTGCAGGGATGCAATGGAGGACGCTATCTTGGCCCGGTCCTCCGCCGCCATGTCGTCGCTCACCATGGCCTCCATGATCAGCTGGCTGGCAAGCAGGTTGTTTGCCTCATGCAGTTCCGTGGAAGGGCGGTCCGCATTGTCCTCCGCCAGCAGCTTGGCAAATTCCTTTGCCACCCGCACGGATTCAAACCGCCGCAGGAACGCTTTCCCGTATCTGCCCACAGAGGAAAGATGCACCTCCTCGCCCTGCTCCGCCAGGTATCGGGAGATCTGTTCATAGGTATCGCCATTCAGCAGCCGGTTCTCCACCTCGGATCTCAATGGGGCGGGCAGGTTGTCTATCTTCCCGTGGCTCCTGTTCTTTTCCATGCTACACCCCTATTCCCGGAATATCCGGCCCTGTGCCGTCCAGATAGTCGATACCCGCGGAGGTGATGAAATAAATATCACGCTGGATTCCCAGCCTGCTGTTGCCTGTCCTCTCAAAACGCAGCAGCTGCTTCTCTTGCAGGTAGTACAATTCTGTCCCTATATCTGCCGCATTCGGATACATCTTTCCCACTGCTGCCTGAATCACCTGACGGCTGCAGCCCACCTCACCGGCTGACTGGCAGAGCACCAGTATTTCTTTCCGTATAATCTCTTTCTTTGCAAGACCCAGTATGTCACTCATTTATGATCACCCCCATATCCTCCAAGTCGCCCTCCGCAAGGTTCACACCCGCAGGGGTCAGCCATATCATGGAATCCAGCCAGTTCTCCTGGTTCACTTCCACATGGATATACCTCTTTCCGTCTCCACCCAGGTAATAGATGCACTTTCTCATCTTTTCCTCCGGCAGCAGCCCCTTTGACCGCAGGGCATTCCTGAGTGCTGCGATTCGGATGTCCGTCCCATAGGTCCGGTATAATGTTGTAATAATATCCCCTCGAAGCAGCTTCATCTCATTGACTTCCAGTTTATCCATCTCCAGTCTCCCTTCTGGTCGATTCACTCATCCGGTCGATCTTTCCTTCCATGGTCTCCATCTGGTCCTTAAGCTGCCGGATATCCGTTTCATGCCGCGACTCCATCTTATTCAAAGATGTCTCTATCTTCGAGAGGGAGGCGGTAATCTCCCGCATGGAGTCCACCATCCGGTCCTGGTTTGCCATCAGGATGCTCTCTCTCTTTTCTGCTTCCTTCCGGATCAGATTCTCCCGCTTCTCAGACTCCTGCCGGATGATCTCTTCCCGCTTGGCACTTTCGGAAAGCAGGTAATTTTCCCTTTCCCGGATCTGCCTGTCGCAGGCTGCGATCTTCTCCTGGGCGTCATCATATGCCTTGTTGACCCTTTTATCATCGCTGATAGACTTGCGGATGAAGTAGAAAACAAAAATCAGCAGCAGCACAATAGATACTCCCAGCTCCGCCACCCATTTCCCTGATTCTGAAAAGGCCAGGTTCTCAATGTCCCCCACGGTAGCCAGAACACTGCCCAGCCAATATGCCGTCATTGTCCTGTCTCCGCTGTGGAGCCAATGTTCTCCCAGGGAAGCTGCTCTCCCTTATCCTCCAGAGCCCTGTACTCCTGCTTGACTTTCGGCAGCACTTCTTCAATCTTATTGCGGATCAGCAGTTCCGTATTCTCTACACAGGTCTCCAGCGCAGCCATGACGGACGGCGTCAGCTGCTTCAGGATATCCTGGTATGCATCTTCTGAGAATTTTGTAAGTTCGGTATATGCCTTCTCCCCGCTTTTCACTGCTTTCCTGACAGCTGCTGCCTGGGTAACCTCGATACGGCTGACTGTGATCTCCGTAATACTGTCCAAGACTGTGAGCGCCATTTCATAGGCCGTTGTCGCCGCCTTATTGCCGGCTGCCTCTGCCTCGGACTTATTCTTCTTAAGATTTTCCCGCAACACCTCCGCTCCCCGGTTCAGGATCATAATGAGCAGCATTAAAACAACTGCTGCCGCCCCGTTACTGATTACTTCTTTCCACATAAGCGTTCCCTCCCTGTCGTGTGAACTAAGGAAACGCTGATTAAATCAGTATTTTAACTATCTTTTCGCCACCATATATA
>JAMPFR010000064.1 GCA_023664365.1 Acetatifactor muris
GTTCTTTCAGTATCACAAGCCCCTGGACGGAATCAGCTATACCATAGACAATCAACTGAGCCAGAACCCGGGCCTGGCCAAAAAATTTGATTACGACAGCATCATTCTGGGCTCTTCCATGACGGTTAATTTTGACACCAATCTTTTCCGGGAAATCATGGGGCTCAACACCCTTAAGCTTTCCTATAACGGCGCATACCCGAAAGATATACACAATATCATGACCGTGGTTCAGAACAGCCATGATCCGCTGAAAGAAGTATTTCTGGGCATTGATATTTCTACTTATAAGGCAGCGCCGGGCATTGTCGCCTATGGAATACCGGAATATCTTTACGATGATTCTCCCTGGAATGACGCCGCCTATCTGTTAAATAAAGATGTACTCCTGAATTATATCCTCAAGGGCTTTTTTACAAAACAGGGCAGCACCCCCATCAATGAGATCTATTCCACCTGGAAAGACATACCCACCGGCAGACAAAGGGTGCTTGCCGCCTATTCGATCCCCGAAAGGTTTCTGGAGCCCCTGCCGGAGGACACCTATATCAGCAATATCGAAGAAAGCATGAGTACATACATCATCCCCTATATCGAGTCCATGCCCGAGACCCGGTTTACGGTATTTTTCCCGCCCTACAGCATACTGTACTGGTATACCCGCTCTGCGGAAGGAAGCCTGGAAGCGGAAATAGCCGGCGAAAAACGAATTATGGAAATGCTGCTTTCCCACCCCAATGTGTCTGTCTATTACTTCCAGAACCTGTACGACTTCATTACCGATCTGGACCAGTACAGTGATTACACACATTACACCCACGAGATGAATGATTATATGACCCGCTGCTTTGCAGACGGGACCTGTCAGCTGACCGTGGAAAATTATGAGCAGGTTTTAAACGAAATGCTCTCCCGGCTGCAGGAATGTGATTTTGTAAGCTATCTGTCGCCCGGAGATTCCGACGGATAAAAGCTTCCCTTTTCAGACAATGATACAGCGCTTCTGCCTGCCCAGCAGAACCAGACCTCCTGCCGCCAGGCAGAGGCAGATGATGCACACAGGCCAGCAGACAAAGCCGGATAGAGCAAGGGCGGTATTGCTCAGCAGATAGGAAACCAGGTTCACTGCCCCGTGCATTATCACCGGTACCCTGAAATCACCGAAATATTCATAACCGTATATCATCAGGCATCCCATGAGGAAGCCATAAATGCCCTGCACCCAGTTGCCGTGATACACGCCGAAGAACACCGCCGCCATCAGCATGGCAGGCAGCGGCGGCACCGGGCCTTTCAGGCTGTTATAAATAATGCCCCGAAACAGCAGCTCTTCTGCAAGCGGCGCCACCAGCACATAGAGAATCAGCCCCATCCAGAGACTGGCGGCGTACTGCTGGGCCGCTACCTCCTTATATGCGGCGGAATTGTCCGTTATCCCCGTCAAATCCAGCAGCATGTTCAGGCCCAGCAGGGCTCCCAGCGCGGCGGCTCCCAGAAACAGGTAATTCTGCACCGGCTCTTTCCTGATATGCAGCAGTCTGGACTCCTTTGCCGCCTTCTGAATCATAGCCTTCCCCGTCTTGAATATCATGGCAGAGCCCGCAATAAAAGCCACAATCTGCGCAATGGCAGAGCCGTTTCCGGTGACGCCCGTGACCTCGCCCGCCTCATCATAAAGCAAAAGGGGAAAGCCCGGCACACCCTTTGCAATCCAGAGATACACATTTATAACCAGCGACATGGCGATTGTTCTGACAAGAACAAACATTAAAAAGGAATAAATCATCTGCCAGATGATCTGAAAGGTCAGACCCTTCTTTGCATCCTCCGTGCCCCGCAGCAGAAAGCCCTGCAGTTCCTCCACAGACCGGACGATATAATCCGCCTTTGCCTGCCGCAGCTCCTCCATATCCCCATAGCCGTAGGTCACGCCCACGCTCTCCACGCCTATGGCTCTGGCGCCTTCCACATCAAATCTGCGGTCGCCAATCATATACACCTTTTCTTTTTCCACCGGTTTGTCGCCAAACAGCTGCCGCAGCGCCTCCGCCACCACCTCGTCCTTGTTCACTCTGGTGCCGTCCAGTTCGCTGCCCACAATCACCTTAAAATACTTTTTGATATGGAAATGCTCCAGTATACGCTCCACAAACACAGTTGGCTTGCTGGACGCCACTGCCAGATACATTCCCTTGGAATTCAGTGCCTCAAGCATCTTCGGGACGCCGTCATAAAGTTCGTTTTCAAAAAGACCCGTATCCTGAAAACGCTCTCTGTACTTTGCCACTGCGCTTTCCGCCTGAGTCTCATCCATATTGTAAAACTCCATGAAGCTGTCCTTTAACGGCGGGCCGATAAAGGGCGTCAGCCTGTCAATGTCCGGCTCTTCTATGCCGAAGGAAGCCAGCGCATACTGCACACAGGTGCAAATACCCACCTTGGGGTCCGTCAATGTTCCGTCCAAATCAAAAAGCAGATACTTTTTCATATTCCTCTCCTAAAAACTGCGAAGCCTGTCGCTTCCGTCATCCACCGTATTTTCTATTTTCAAAATCCTGACGTCATAGCTGATTGTATCGTTCACCTTCACATGGACGGTGTCTCCTTCCCTCTTTCCCAGCAGTGCCTCTCCCAGAGGACTTTTATTGCTGATAAGGTTTTCCAGGGAGTTTCCTCTGACAGTGGTAACAATCTTGTAGGTTTCTACCGTCCCCTCCTCCACAAACTCAACTGTCACCGTATTGTTCATGCCCACCTCATCCTCGGCGGAATCCTCGGAAATCACCTTTGCCGTCCTAATCATTCTCTCCAGATAGCGGATACGGCTTTCATTCTGGTTTTTTACCTTTTTTGCCGCATGGTATTCAAAGTTTTCACTGAGATCTCCGTGAGCCCTGGCCTCTTTCACATCCTCCAGCGCTTTGGGCCGCACCACAAGCTTACGGTACTCGATTTCCTCCTCCATCTTCTTAATATCTCCGGCTGTCAGTTCGTCGTACATAACTCCTCTCATTCTGCCGTCTTCAGACGGCGCTTACAAATTTATATTTACAGCTGCCAGACTGTCCGCTTACCTGATAACAGGCGGTTCCTGCCATATCCTGTCCGCTCAGAAACCGGCTCTGCCCTGCTGCAGCCCATACAGCACTGCCGCCGCCAGGATAATCTGGATAATGGCAAAGCGGAACACAGTCTGTGTGTTGGACCAGCCCCAGGCCTTTCTCACATGGTCATGCAGCGGTGTTCTGGTATGCTTCAATATATGGATTTTCAGGAAGCGAAGCAGCGCCACTTTTACAAGCCCCAGCCCTCCGTCCAGAAGCAGTACCAGCGCAATGGGAATATAAAGCGCCGGGCAGCCTGTCTTCAGCACCGCGATACTGATAAACAGCCCCATGGAACGGGATCCTGCATCTCCCATCAGCAGTTTACTGGGCGTGGCATTATACCAGAGATACCCCAGAATACACACCGCAAACAGCAGAATCAGAAAGGAAAAGTCCTCCCCCCGCCCCAACAGCTGATCTACCGCATAAACTGTCATAACGGAGATGACAGCCAGTGTTCCCGAAAGTCCGTCTACGCCATCCGCACAGTTTGTTACATTCACAGAGGTCCATACCAGAATCATAATCAGAACCGCAAACAATGCAGGCGGAATGGGCAGCGTTATCTGAAACAGCGCCAGCTCTATGGTACCGGGATTATATCGCAGATAGGTCATTGCCACCAGCGCCGCCACACAGAGATCCAGAAAGCCTTTTTTGTACTCGCCCCAGGGCATTTTGGAAGCGTCATCCAGAAATCCCGTCATCATGCAGATCACCATAAGTATCAGGTAGATGACGATTTCCGCCTTCAGGGGTGCAAAAAGCAATGCAGCCGCCACAAAGCAGAGCACAAAGATGATTCCCGCTCCTCTGGGCTTTCCGGCGGAAAGCTTGCCGTCATGGGCAAACTCTCTTCCCGCATCCTTTGGCAGAAATCTCTGCAGTTTGTGAGTTGCAAACACCGTGGCTCCGAAAGCAAATAGAATCCCTCCAAGCGCCACCAGCGAATCATAAGTATCCGGTATCCGGAAATACAGCATATTTTTTCTCCCACTCTATCATTTTTATATCTGCCGACATGTGAACTGTACGGACTCCAAATCAAAGTTACTGCCGGGCAGGAAAATCAGTTCCACCTTTCCCTTTCCCCGAAGCCTTTCAATGGAGAATGTCTGCATCTCACCGCCGTCTCCCGCAAATTCCACAATGCGGTTCACCGTCTCCCCTGCCTCATCCGTAAAATGAATGTGAATGGTATTGACCGCCAGAGGCGTCCGGCCGCAGATTGACACACTCCCTGCCCCTTCCGGGCCAAAGTCCATATTTTCATACACTATCGACACATTGTTGCCAATGCCCCGCACAATATTCCCGTCCCGGGTAAAAGTATCGCCGTAAACAGCGTTAGCCTCTCCTCCGTACAGCTTTCCGTATGCCTTCGCCTGCTTTCCGAAGACAAATCCCTTGATATGCACCTTATCATGCAGGATAAATCCAATATCCTGCACTCCCCTTATACGTTCAGGCAGTATATAGGTCTGCTCCTGATAGACATTCCAGATAGACGGCTTCCGGTAAGCTACCGTGTCAATCAGCCTGCTTCCTTCCTCATAAGGCGTTCCCACCCAAATATCAATCAAATACTGTTCCCCGGAAAGCGCAAAAACAGGCAGGGTGATTTCGTCAGATCCGTACTCTCCAAAGTCCACGCCGGTAAACACCACGCCGCTGGCTCCGTCCCTGGCTGTTGCAATTCCCTTCTCGTTTCCGCTGCCAATGTCTCCAATGGCCTTTGAATACAGTCCGGCGGACACAAACTCATAAGGGTTCAGGGTTGCCTGTCCAAGTCCCTCCGCCCGATATTCCAGCTGAGATATGAGAACCGTCCGGGTTCCGTCCTGCACCATACAGCGCACATAAAACGCTCCGTCCCCCAAGGCCCTGACCTTCGCCAGGTTCCGGCCCTGCTCATCGGTATATCCCCGAATCTCTGCAAAATTAACCTGGATCCCCCCTGCATTCACTGCTTTCCAGACCAGGGTTCTGTCGGTAGTATCCTCAGGATAAAGCAGGGCTTCCACAGTGGTTTCCTGACTCTGAGGAGACAGCACATGGCTGCCTGCGGAGCAAAGCTCCAGCTTCCTGATCGGAACCCTGTCCGGAAGCTCCCTGCCGCCGCCTTTTCCGCAGTCCTCCAGGAAGGGCTTCTGCACCGTGTCCTCCGCCGCCTTTTCCGCTGTCAGCCTGAGAGCTGCCGGTTCAAGATTCCTGCCGCTGACCTGCAGTTCAAGCTCTCCTTCTTCCGCCGTACTTCCCACTACAACCAAAAGTTTGCCGGAAAACAGCTTTCTCACCGTAGACTTATAATTATCATAATCCGTGCTGTCCCCGTTATCCAGCCCCAGGATTCTGCCGGGACCCTTCAGTTCCGCTTTCACATAGTCCGCGGCGTTTTCCACCGGATTTCCCTTTTCATCCGTCACGGAGACTGTGATAAAGCACATGTCCTCGCAGTCTGCGGCCAGCTCCTGCCTGTCTGCGGAAAGTACGATTTTCTTACTGTCGCCAAAGGAAGTATGGCTGTCTCTCGCCACCTCTCTGCCGCTCCCGTCATATGCCACCGCCGTGATGGTACCCGGCTCATAGGGCACCTGCCAGTCAGCCACCAGCTTCTGTCCGTGGACGTGGTCAATGGTTCTTCTGCCCTGAGATACTTCATTTACGAACAACTCCACCTCAGACGCATTGGTACATGCCCTTACATCAATCAGCTGTCCCCTGTTAAAGTCCCAGTAGGGGAACAGATGCACCATGGGGGCCTTCTCCACATCCGTCCACTCCGCCTGAAACACATAGTAGGAATCCTTGGGAAAGCCTGCGGTATCAATCTGTCCGAAATAGGAATTCTTGGTATGGTAAGGAGTGGGTTCACCGATATAATCAAAGCCCGTCCAGATGAACTGCCCCCAGATATATTCCGGATCCCTGTCGTCCGCAATACATTTTTCCCAGCTTCTTGCACCCCAGCTGGTATTGGAATTGCCCAGAGAAGAGCACTGCTCGTCCTCATCGGACAGAATCTCCTGGCTTAAAGGAAAATGATAAATTCCACGGCTCTGCACCACGGAAGCCGTCTCACTGCCGTACATGATCCAGTCCGGATGCTCTCTGTGATGCTCCTCATAATATTTCTCCGCATAGTTATAACCTGCCACCTTCACAATATCGGCGCACTTCCTGGCATTTTCCCAAGGCATATAATTGGAACCGATGGTGATCAGGGCATTTCCGTCAGGGTCATGCTCCCGTACCGCCTTCACCAGCCTCCGGGTAATCTCCTGCCCGTGCCCGTCCGCATGGGTATCATAGATTTCATTTCCGATAGACCAGAGTAAAAGGCTGGGATGATTCCTGTCACGGCGCACCCAGCTGCGCACATCTTTCTCGCACCATGTCTTAAAGAATCTGCCGTAATCATACTCCGTCTTGGGAAGCTCCCACATATCAAAGCTTTCGCTCAGGATGAGCATACCCATCCTGTCGGCAAGCTCCATGAGCTCCGGAGCCGGCATATTATGACTGGTGCGGATGGCGTTGACCCCCATCTTCTGCAGCATCCGAAGCTTTCTCTCCATGGCCGGAACGTGAAACGCAGCCCCCAGGCAGCCCAGGTCATGATGCTCGCAGACCCCGTGTATTTTCACATGCCTTCCGTTCAGGAACAGCCCCCTGTCCGTTGTAAACTCAATGGTACGGAAGCCTACGGTAATATCCTGGCTGTCAATCACATCCTCATGCCCCTGAAGGCAAAGCTCCACCGTCAGCCGATAGCACTGAGGATCCTCAACATCCCACAGCACAGGATTCTGAATCAGCACTTTCAGTTCCGCCATTCCCCGAACCCGCTCACAGAAGGTCTCTCCTGCCTCCGGTTCCCGCATAGCCCCGGTATTTCCGGCAGCCGTTTCTTCGCAAACTGCCTGCACGGGAACCCGGCCCAGCTCCTGTACCGGTTCATTTCCTTTCCGGAGACGGTAACGGCATACCACATTAAGGTCAAGCTTGCCTGCCACCTCGGTTACAGCCTTCAGTTCAAAGCCGCCCTCTGTTTTCTCCGTTGTCACATAGGTTCCATCCAACGGCAGATATACCGCCGGACAGACTTTCAGCCACACCTTCCGATAGATGCCCGCTCCCGAATACCATCTGCTGTTTGGTGACTGAAAACGCACCTGCACCGTCAAAAGATTTCTTCCGGGTATCAGCGCAGATGTCACATCCATATCAAAGGTGGAATAACCGTATTTCCAGTCTCCGATTTTGGCGCCGTTGACGTATACCGTTGCATCCATATATACGCCGTCAAAGCGGAGAATAACCCTCTCCCCCCGGTGAATCCTGGCAATGATTCGCTCCCGGTGGTCCCCGGTCTCAGCGATATTTCCCGCTCCCAGCTCTCCGCCCAAATCCTCTATTTCTCCCGTTGACAGTTCAAATTCTTTGCGGTACCACCCGCAGCCGTCCTGATACAGATTCTTCGCATCATAAATCAGCCAGTCATGCGGCAGCTCCACAGGAACAAACCGGGTCTTCTGGTTCTCAATTTCTCCCATTGTAACGTTCAAATCTGTCCGCAGAAAGGTCCAGTTGTTATAAAAAGGAATCATATTTGCTTTCATCTTCGCCCCCCATTGTTTCTATCCAGAATTATATCATACCCGCCGGAAAAATTCTCCATCTATTTTTTCTTTTGAGAGCATACCCCTCAGGTATACTGATCGGGCAGATTGATTTTCCGGGAAAGCTCCCTGCCGCCCGGATACTCCTCCCGCATCCGCCGGCCCGCGTCCTGCACTGCCTCGTAAAAGCCCCGGGCCGACAGGCGCACAGCCCCTTCCCCCCAAATGATCATCTGTTCCAGCGCGTCTGAGGTAGCCACCGTCACATGATGCTTTTTCCCGATTTTATGGACTGTTTTTTCAATATACTGGTCTGCAGTTTCCGCCTCTTTGGTATACACCACATAAATATTGTGATACTTCTGCACGGATCCGGGATTACCCTTAACCCTGTAGGCATCATAGACCAGAATCAGGGTTGCTCCGTTATAGCCCTGAAAATTGCAGCATATATCCATCAGCTTATCTCTTGCGCCGTCAATATTTACCTCCGCCAGGCTGCGCAGCTCCTCCCACGCAAAAATAATATTATAGCCATCCACAAGAAAATATTCTTCTGCTTTTTCCGCCGGGCGCTTTCCGCTGTCTTTTTCGCCTGCCCGGTTCCGGGAAGAAACGTCCTTTCCGTTATCCCGGACCGCATCCTCCTGCAGACTCCGCCCGGTACTGCCGGTATTCTGCTGATGATAGCGATAGGGTGCATAAGACTGTGTGCTCTTCCCGTAGGTACGCTGAAATATTTCTTCAATTTCCTCCCGGGTAATATAGTCGGAGTCCCCCGGGCATGAATGCCCGTGACCGGTCTGGCTGACCTGTGGGCGGCCCTGCCCGGAATATTCCGCGCCGCTCCTCCGCAGCCGGCTCATAGCATCGAAAGCCTCCCTCTGAATGTCTCCGTCCCCTGCCTGCTCCGGACTCCAGCCGCTCTCCACATGGGCATATGCAGGCACTTCCTCCCAACCCACCAGAAAACCGGCTCCATGGGCGCAGAACACAGAAGCAGAAGGGTTCTCCACATCAGCCTCCGGGTCGTACCCGATTTCCTCCACCACCTCTGTCTGATTGTGGCAGGGTTCATAGCCCTTCAGCGCGCAGATGAGCCTGCCCCTTCCCTTCGTGTAGGCACTGACCTCACGCTGATACTCACGCATGGCGGATACCGGAGCACTTCCGGTAAGAACTGCCGTCTCACCCGCTGTTACCGGCGCTTCAAAACTGCCGCACATCCGCTGAATGTCAGACATAGCCCGCCCCAGCTGTTCCGTCGGCACCTCCAGCGTAAAGGAAAACACCGGCTCCAGAAGAACGCTCCTGCACTGCATCAGCCCCTGCCGCAGAGCTCTGTATGTGGCCTGTCTGAAATCTCCTCCCTCCGTGTGCTTCAAATGAGCTCTTCCCGCCAGCAAAGTGATCTTCATATCCGTTATGGGAGATCCGGTCAGTACGCCCGGGTGGGTCTTTTCCTCCAGATGCGTAAGCACCAGACGCTGCCAGTTCCTGTCCAACTCATCCTCGCTGCATTTCGTGGCAAACTCAAGCCCGCTGCCCGGCTCTCCCGGCTCAAGCAGCAAATGCACTTCCGCATAATGGCGCAAGGGTTCAAAGTGTCCGATTCCCTCCGCAGGTGAAGCAATGGTCTCCTTATACAGCAGCCGCCCGCTGTCAAATTCCACCTCCATGCCGAACCGTTCCTGTATCAGGCTCTTCAGAATTTCCGTCTGTACCTGGCCCATGACCTGAAGATGAATCTCCCGGGCCCTTTCCCGCCAGGCCACATGAAGCTCCGGCGTCTCCTCCTCCAGGCTCCTCATCTGTTCCAGAGCCTTCACCACATCCGTTCCCTCCGGCAGCACCAGATGGTAGGTCAGAACGGGCTCCAGAACCGGCTGCCCGCTTATGCCCTCACAGCCCAGCCCCTGCCCCGCAAAGGTTCGGCTGAGGCCTGTCACCGCGCAGACGCCCCCCGCCTCCACCCGGTCTGCTCCGCGAAATCCGCCGCCGTCGTAAATTCGCAGGGTATCCGCCTTTTCCTCCCATATGTCTTCCGGCTTCACCGCGCTGGCGCTGTTATTCACCGGCATTTTCACCCGCAGTTCCCCGCCTGTCACCTTCAGATGGGTCAGCCGGTTTCCTGCGGCGTCCCGGGATATTTTATAAACTCTGGCGCCGAACGCCTCCGGGTACTCCTTCACCAGAGTAAACCGCCGCAGTCCCTCCAGCAGCTCCTCCACTCCCGTAAGGTGCAGGGCCGATCCAAAATAACAGGGAAACACCTGCCGGGCTGCCACTGCTCCGGCAATGGATTCGTCCTTCATGGTACCTGTCTCCAGGTATTCTTCCATCAAAGCTTCGCTGCACACGGCGAGCTCCTCTCGCCGGGCCAGCTCCTCCCGCCGGGTCAGCTCCTCCCGGGCGCTTCCCGCCTGTCCTCCTTCACTTTCCCTGAGGCTGCCGCTATCCACGAACGATTCGGCATCCTCTTTCTCCGTCTCCTGGAACGCAATGCATTCGCTGCCCAGCCTGTCCTGCAGTTCTTTCATCAGCGCCTGCCCATCTGTGCCGGGCTGATCCATCTTGTTAATAAACAGAAAAACAGGAATTTCATACCGCTTCAGCAGCCTCCACAATGTTTCCGTATGACCCTGTATGCCGTCCGATCCGCTGACTACCAGCAGGCAGTAGTCCAAAACCTGCAGGGTTCTCTCTGTTTCCGCCGAGAAATCCACATGTCCCGGCGTATCCAACAGCACCAGCTCCAGTCCTTTCCAGGAAAGGTTCGCCTGCTTGGAAAAAATGGTGATGCCCCTTGCTCTTTCCAGAGCAAAGTTATCAAGAAAAGCGTTCCCGTGATCCACCCTGCCCAGCTTCCGCAGCACCCCCGCCGTATAGAGCAGTCCTTCTGAAAGCGTGGTCTTTCCCGCATCCACATGGGCCAGAATGCCCACAACCGTTTTTGAACCCTGCATATTTCCCACATTCCTTTCCGCTACTGTCATATATCCGCTCCACATACTCATACCGGCCGCCGGCATCAGGCGGATTTTTTGCTTGACAACCATGCAAAATCCCCGTATAGTATTACAAAATACATAAACGCTAGGGGAGCGCATCGCTGAGATTGAAACGGACTGTCCGTTTCTAACCCTCACTACATGATCCGGTTAGTACCGGCGTATGGAAGCAAAGCTGTAAGACCACAGACGATTTTAAGTCTGCCGCGTCCTGCCGCACCCGCAGATTTGCGGGGCCGATGTCCCCTCCTTAGCCAACATAAGGAGGATTTTTTATGCGTAACACAAAAACCAAAATCATGGTGGAGGGGGCCGTTATGGTCGCCCTTGCCACCGCACTCAGCTTCATTCCAATCATCCAGCTGCCCTGGGGAGGCACCGTCACCCTGCTCTCTATGCTCCCCATCGCCATCTTCTCCATCCGCAGAGGCGTAAAACCCGGGCTGGCCGCTTCCTTTCTGTATGCCCTGATTCAGTTTGCCCAGGGCGCCATGAAAGGGCTGTTTGGCTGGGGACTGACTCCGGGTATGCTCATCGCCTGCATTTTCCTGGATTATATCGGCGCCTTTTTCGTGCTGGGCATTGCCGGCATTTTCCGTAAAAAGAATTTCCCCGGCTGGATGGGCGGCATCACTCTTGCAGTCAGCCTGCGCTTTCTCTTCCACTTTTTAAGCGGCGTAGTCATCTGGCAGAGCGTAGGAGAGCTGTGGAAGGGTTTCGCCACGGATAACACTTATCTTTACAGCTTTCTCTATAACGGCTGCTATATGCTTCCGGAGCTTGTCCTCACCCTTGCGGGCGCTGCTGCGCTGCTGAAGGCCCCCCAGACGAAAAAGCTGATTATCCTGCCGGAACAGTAAGCCTTGCGTCATTGGTATTGATTCAGATGGAAGGAGTACAGTATCCTCTCCTTCACCGGCTTTCCCGTAAGTTTTAAAAGAGCCTGGCTGTAATAATCCATTTGCGTCTCATAACGATTCCACAGTTCTCTCAGGGAGGAGACGGCGTCTGTCTTGTAATCCAGCAGGACAATTCCGTCCTCCTCCTCAAAAAAAACATCTATAATTCCCTGAATCAACACTCTCTCCGAATCCGGAAACTCCTGTCCCAGCTTAGACGCGCTGACTCCCATGACAAAGGGCTGTTCCCGGCAGAGCCGGCCGCTTCTCTCCGCCCGCCACATACGCCAGGCCAGCTCCGATTCCAGGAAACAGAGTACTTTTTTCACGTTCACCGCCCGGGCATACTCTTCCTTAAGCCGCCCGCTCTCCACCTCCGCCTTTAAAAATTTCCTCAGCTGTTCCTTCATATAAACCGGATTCAGACGGCTCCTGTATGCCCCATAGGTTTCAAAAATGTCCGTATTCTCTCCGCTTTCCGGCGCTTTCATACTCATTATACGCCCGAAATCCAGCAGCTCCATAACTCTGTGGTACGCATTACCTCTGACTGTGCCGCTGACCTTCTCCTCCTGTCTGCGGAAAGTCGGAATATAGGGCTGTACTTCTTTCTCTTCAAAGGTATGATAGGCCGCCTCGTCTCTGTCTGCCATGGCGGCAATTTTCAGTTCGGACACTGTAGTTTTGGTATAAAGTCCTGCCAGATTTTCAAAAGGATACCTGACCTCCAGCCTCTTTCGGAGACGCTCCAGCGCTGCCTCATCTGCAAAGTCCGCCGCCCGTTCCAGCCGCGCCGCCCTGTCTCCCATTTCCAGCTGCTCCTTCAGATTCCCTGCGGCAAGCTCCTCTTCTCCCAAAACGGTAACTCCGATGCAGGTGCCGCTGACAATGGGCATCAGGAAATCCAGATAACTCCCGCTCTCTATGAAATCCGGATACAGCAGGCTTTCGTCCCCGCCTTTCCGTAACCTCTCCCACTTTTCCGCCGCATTCTCCATGGAGGCTGTCAGAATCAGCTTTTCCCTGGCTCTGGTCATGGCCACATATAGGACCCTCAATTCCTCTGCCAGACTTTCTTCCCGTGCCTTCCGCGCCAGTACGTTCCTGCGCAGCGTCTTGTTTTTAATTCTTCTCCCGGGATTTACATAATCCGTGGCAAGTCCCAAATCCATGTCCAGGATCAGGGAGCGGTTCGCATCCTGCATGTTGAACCGCTTGCCCAGACCTGACACAAAGGTAATGGGAAACTCCAGCCCCTTGCTCTTATGGATGCTCATAATCCGCACCACATTGGCGTTTTCGTCCAGAAGCTCCGCCTCGCCATAGTCCACATCATATTTTTCCAACTGTTCCATGTAACGGATAAAATGAAACAGTCCGAAGTAACTGGTCTTCTCAAAATCCGACGCCCGGGTCAGCAGCATTTCCACATTCGCCCGCCGCTTTCCCCCCGCAGGCAGCGCCGTCACATAATTCAGGTAATCAAAGTCCGTTATCAGCCTGGTCAGCAGCTCCCGTACCGGCATATATACGGTGCAGCGGCGATAATCTCCGATTCTGCGCAGAAAAGCCGCCGCTTTGTCCCGCAGCCCGCCGTCCTTGCGGTACTCCGCAGTCTCCCCTGCCGCAAAATATTCTACTGCCTGGTACAGGCTGCCCTTTCTGCCGCCGCTTCGAAGCAGCGCAATCTCTTCCTCGGTAAATCCTCCGAAAACAGACTTCATCACTCCGAACAGCGGAATATCCTGACGTGGGTTATCCAGCACCCGCAAAAGCTGCAGCAGCTCCTGCACCTCTGTTGCTCCGAAGTAACCGGTTCTGGAGGTAATATAAACAGGAATGCCCTCTTCCTCCAGTACCGCCCTAAATTCCTCGTCCCAGCCGCTGGCAGCCCGAAGCAGTATAACCATATCCGAATATTCTGCGGGGCGCAGTTCGCCGGATGTCCTGTCCGTCACGGTAAAGCCGGTGCGCAGTTCTTTAATCTTTGCTGCTATGGCTCTGGCCTCCGCCTGTCTGGCATCTGACTCCGCATCCGCCCGGGGCTTCTCTACCAGAAGCAGTTCACTCTCGTTTCCCGTATTTTCCGGATATACCGCTCCGGGGTAAAGCGCCGCTCTGTCATCATAGGCAAGTCCCCCTGTCTGCCGGTTCATAAGCCGTGAAAACACATCATTCACCGCCTGCACCACCTGGACACGGCTGCGGAAATTTTTTGTCAGATCAATTCTCTGCCGTTCTGTATACTCAGGCTGCGGATTGCTGTTTAAGGCGCCCTGGCCGGGTTCTGAGCCTTCACCTGCCGGAGCCGGCATCGGAGCGTAGGTATGGTATTTCTCCAGAAAGAGCTCCGGCCGCGCCAGACGAAACTTATAGATACTCTGCTTTACATCCCCCACCATGAACCGGTTAAAATGGCCGTCCTCCTCACCGGAAACAGCCCCCAACAGGATTTCCTGCACCAGATTGCTGTCCTGGTATTCATCTATCAGAATTTCCGCAAAATGCTGCCTGTACTCCAACGCCACCCGGCTGGGCCTTGTCACTCCGTTTTCCTTTTCCAGAAGAATGTTCAGGGCAAAATGCTCCATATCCGTAAAGTCAACCACCTTTTTCTCCTGCTTTTTCTCCGCCAGCCTTCTCCTGAAATCCAGCGCCAGATCAATCAACGTGCAGACCGGCTCCCGACAGTCTGCAGCCTGGGCCGCAGCCAATTCCAGGGGCGTAACGAAAAATCTTTCCGCCGTTCCCCGGACACTTTCTTTCACCTCTGCCCTAAGACCCGCCGCAAGCTCCCGCTTTTCTCCGTTCACACTTTCATCCTTTTTGGAGGATAGCCGTCCGAACTGCACTGCCGGAAGCCAGGCTTCATATTCTGCCAGGTTTGTACACTGCCCCAGTCTTTCCAGCTGCTCCAGTTCCTTCTCCACCATTTCTCCGTACATATAAGGGCCGTCCGGCTCCAGACAAAGCGCCTGCACACGCTCCAGCTTATGTATCCAGCCCTCCGCCATAGCGGCAAGATGCCCGGTGAGATACCTGCCGCAGCTGCTCTCACACAATGCCGCTGCGTCCCCGGCGCTGTAATCTTCCCGTCTCTCCTCCAGCCATTCCTCCGGCCAGGGAAATCCTGAAGCATAGTGGGAAAGGTTCAGGATGTGCTGCTCCAGAGTACTCTCCTTTCCCCCCGGGCAAAAAAATTCCACACAGTACCGAAATGCCTCGCTTTCCGAAGCATAGGACTCCTCCATCAGCTCCTGCAGCACTTCCTGCTGCATCAGCCGGATTTCTCCCTCATCCCCGATGCGGAAAGCCGGATCCAGCCCGATCTCATTGAAATGGTTTCGGAGCAGAAACAGGCAGAAGCTGTCAATCGTGGTAATCTGCGCATTGTGCAGCAGCGCTGCCTGCCTCTGGATATGATCGGAATCAGGGTGCTGCGCCAGCATTGCGGCAATTCCTGCCGCGATACGCTCCCGCATCTCCGATGCCGCCGCGTTGGTAAATGTCACCACCAGCAGTCTGTCAATGTCCACCGGTTTCTCCTCATCACAGACCATCTTCACGATTCTTTCCACCAGCACCGCAGTCTTTCCGCTGCCCGCCGCCGCGGACACCAGAATATTGCGATCCCGTAAATCTATGACGTTTTGCTGTTCCGGGGTAAATGCCACTGCCATATTTTTAACTCCTCATCCTTTCCAGAGCCTCCCGGCTTCCCATATCGTCCAGCTTCCGTTTCTCACAGCCCGGCAGGGAAGTCTCAAAGCCGCACACCCTTTTAAAGGCACACCAGGTACACGCCTCTTCATTTCCCATTTCATAGGGATTCAGGGAAATCTTCCCGTCCAGTATCTCCCTGCCGGTCCCCGCCACTTTTTCGGAGACATAATCGGACACCGTCTTCAGTTCCTGACCGGTCAGCATGGAGGAACGGACACTGAAGGTACCGTCCTTCTTCCGCTCCACGGGAATCACATCTGATTTACTCCAGTTTCCTGCGTCAAGGCGTTCCACAATCCCCGGATCGCTGCTGACTATCCCCTTCATCCGCAGCTGTGCCCCGATCTGCTCCTCCAGCTCCTCCTCCGACAGTTCCACAGGTGATTCCACTGCGGGGTCACTGATATGGTAATACAGAAGCGCGGCAGGAACGATTTCCTTATCCGGGTGTTTCTTCGCCTCCACCTCCAGCGCTGCATTCATGTACACCACCAACTGCAGCTGCAGCCCGTAATACAGGGCTGCCAGGTCAAAATGCCTGTCCCCTGATTTATAGTCCACTACCTTCACATAAATCCTGTCCGCATCTTCCGCCACATCGATACGGTCAATCCGCCCCTGAAGCCGCATTTTTTCCTGTTCCGACAGACGCACATTGACGCTCTCCAAATCCTCGGTAAACCGGAAGGAAAGCTCGTAGGCGTCCGGCCGAAAGCTTCCCTTTTTCAGCTGCCGCTGCAATGTAAGCACAGTTCGTGTCAGGATTCTTCCCATCCTGGTAAGGGCATACCGGTTTCTGGCACTGCTGTAAAGCACGGTATCCCCATAGGACGCTGCGTAAAATTCCAGAGCCTCCTGCACTGCTGCCGCCGCAAACTCCTCCGGAAAATCAAACCAGGTATAATGCTGCTCCTCCAGCTTCCCGGCAAACAACTCCAAAACCCCGTGATACACATTTCCCATGTCCACATTTTCAAAAGAAAACTCCTGCCTCTCCTGCAGCGTCAGCCCGTACTGCAGGAAATGCCGGTAGGCACATGCGGCATAGGTCTCCAGCCGGGAGACGCTGTTTTCCAGATATTTTCCGTAAAGAGCCTCCGCCACCACTGCAGAAAGGCCGCTGTCCCGGTAGCGCCGGAATGCCGCCGCCCGCAGGAAATCTCTCTCCTGACACAGCTTTTCATCCTCAAAGGCCTGATATATGGTAAAAACCTCTCTCTCCTTTTCCCGGGACAGCACTCCCGCCGCATATTCCCGCAGCCCCGCCGCCAAATAGCCTGCCCCCTCCTGCGCCGTGACAATCTGTTCCATCGGACTGCGCAGCTCCGGATATTCCGTTCGTATGTCCGGAAACAGATTTTTCACCGTGCCTATCAGGTATGCGGGCCGCATGGATTTACCGGCGCTGTTCACCTTGGAATAGGCCAGATACAGCCTTTCGGAAGGCTTTGTCATATTCAGGTACAGATACAGCCTCTGGATGAACATCTGCTGTCTGGGGCTGGGCGCCAGTTCCACCTGAGATTCCCGTAAAAATTCCCTGTCCATATCGGAAATAATGCCGCCCTTTGAGACACTCTTGGGAATGTTTCCGTCGTTGACTCCTAAAAAGAACAAGGCCTTCACCTGCTTTAACCGGGTGCGCTCCATATCTCCCACCACCACCCGATCCACGTTCTGAGGAATGGTTCCCACCTGAATCTCTCCGAAACCGGCCTCCAGAATATCGGCAAACTCCTGCAGGGAAATTTCCTCCTCCCCAAGAAGCTCATAAATCTGCTCCAGCAGTTCCATAATCAGGCGGTAAATCTGGGCATACTCCCTGGCTCTGGAAAGCTGGCCCCCGCTCTCAAATTCCGCCTCATAGGCCGCCAGCTTATTCTGAACTCCTGCCTGCGTCAGGAAGTCATAAAGCTTGTCCACATAATGCCGCACCGGCTCCCGGGGCTCCATGTGCAGCATCTCCACCTGTGCCAGAAAACGTTCCCGCAATTCGTTGAGTACCGCCAGTTCCTCTTCGTCCTCTCCCATTTCAGCTGTCTTATGGGTAAACAGGCGGCTGTATCTGCGAAAACCCCTGATACCTGTCCGAATCACATAATTTTCCAGCACGTCAACCTCGGACTGCTCCATATCTGCCAGCCCGCTCCGCAGATAGTGAAACACAGCCTCATAGGAAAAATCCTTTAAATAAAGCTCCAGAGCGCTTTTTATGTACTCCACCATAGGATTCAGCACAATCCCTCTGGTTCTGTCCAGGAAAAAGGGGATTTCCATCTGGACGAACTCCGTCTCCACATAGGGCGCATACCCCGCCAGATCCCCTGTAATCACGGCAATATCCCGATAAGCCAGTGCCTTTTCCCGAACCAGCTCCCGAATCATCAGTCCGGTCTGATGAACCTCATCCCGGGGTGTAGTAGTCTCAAAAATACGGATTTCCTGCTGTTCCTGCCGATAGGGCTGTACACTGTATCGAAACAGATTCCGCTCCAGATGCCGCAGGGCCGGAGCTTCCTCATAACGGTGCCTGTGCCGCAGGACAATACTGCATCTGCCCTTCATGCCTTCTTCCCACTTCTTTTCCACACATATGTCCCCTGACAGCACAAAGATGTCCATTCCCCGCTGTACACCTGCCGCCTCCGCCAGCCTGCTTAAGTCCGCCACGGTCTTCCTGCTCAGATGAAACAGTCTCTGCTCCCCGTCAGTCTCATAGGGGTTCTCTCCCTCTCCCAAAGTCACCGTCACAATGACTTCCTCACAAAGCCGCATCAGTTCCTGAACCACACGGTTCTGAATGGGTGTGAATCCGGTAAAACCGTCAAACACCACCACACTTCCGGGCAGCAGCCGTGATTTTGAGAGAGAACGGCAGAGCACATCCAAGGTTTCCTCCGTAGTGATAAAATTTCCCTGTATATATTCCCGAAATCCTCTGTATAGAGTCTGCAAATCCTTCAGCTTCTGTACCAGTGCGCCTCTCTTTTCCGCAAAATCAATGAGTCTGTCCACATCTTCCACACCGATTCCATACTGCATAAATTCCGAAATGGCACTCTTTACCTCATGGATATAGCCCTGCCTGGACAGGAAACTGCCAAGCACCGGCAGCTCATCCTTTAAATTCCCTGCAATTCTCTGCAGGACAAGGCTCTTTCCCGTATCATCCAGTACGGGAATATCCCCGCCTCCCACTTCTTCCATAATACGGTGATTTAACCGTCCGAAGCTGAGTACGTCAATATTCATAATGCCTCCCCGATCACTCAGCAGCACTAAATCTTTCTGGGTCTGCATGGTAAACTGATCCGGCACAATGATAAAAAAGTTTTTTTGCCTTTCTTCTCCGGCTCTGTTAATAATTTCTTCATAGATCTGACGGCTTTTGCCTGCCCCCGAAGGGCCGAATACAAATTTCAGGCTCATTTTTCATAACCTTTCCAGTCTTTCTCAATATAAAAGCGCCACAGATACTCCGCAGCCTCCTCCGCATAGTCGATTCCGATACGTCTGGCCGCATGAATTTCGGAAGGCTTTACCCTGATACCTTCCGTCACATAGAAGACATCACTGGTGGTCATGTCCACATCATTATCCTCTCTGGTGATACCCATGGCAATGCAGAGCCTGCCGGGCCCGTCTGCAAGATGCTTTCCGAAGGACGGCTTTTCAGTGCCGGCCGATTCAGCTGCTCCCGTCTCCTTCTTCTTTCTTTTCCGGTGTTCTGCAGCTTCTCTGCGCAGCTGTACCATTCTTTTCTCTGATTCCGCGTCCGCCGGAATCACGCTCCGCAGCAAAACAGCCTGAGGAATTCCCTCCGTCATAGCCGCAATATTCATACAGCTGTACATGCCGTAAATCAGGTAAACATAGGAAGTCCCTCCTGCATGGTACATGGGTTCCGTGCGCTCCGTCCGCCTGCCCCCGTAGGTATGAGAGCCTTTGTCACTTTCTCCCATATAGCTCTCCACTTCAGTGATGATCCCCCGCACCGTTCCGGCCTTCGTCTCGTGTACCAGTATCTTGCCCAGAAGCTCCTTTGCCAGGGCAATGCCGTCTCTCGT
Source organism: Acetatifactor muris (assembly GCA_023664365.1). GTDB lineage: Bacteria > Bacillota > Clostridia > Lachnospirales > Lachnospiraceae > Acetatifactor > Acetatifactor muris_B. The sequence continues at coordinate 19,430 of JAMPFR010000064.1, forward strand.
ATAAAAATCCCGCGTCAGTCTGGGCGGAAGAATCCCGCTGCCCCTTGCATCGGCTCCCTGCATTGCAGCCTCCTGCAGTATAGTCTCCTGTGCCTTACTTTCTGTCCCGCTATTGATTTTCCCCCTGATGTCCTTCACCATCCGCTCCCTGTTCTTTGATTGACAACCGTTTACATTACTGATATTATTTATTTTACTCAAAACCTTCTGAAAAGACAACCTAAAAAGCGTTTGAGCATTTATCGGAATACGGAGGAACAATTATGCGCAAAAGACTGTTAAAGACAGGTTTGATTATGATTGTGATATTGTTGTTTTTGGCAGCTTTGCTGTACGGTTACTACAAATTGCGCATGGATCCTTACCGGGGAACAGTAGCGGAAATTGCCCTCTCCCGGAATTTGGAGGAGATGTTGAGCAGGGAGGATGCCTTGGATGACCTGGCATATTTTATGGAATGCCTCAGGGAACGACATCCGGCCTGGCTGGATGATTCCGGCAAAAATAGGTCGGCGGAAAAGCAATACGAACAGGAACTGGCCGCCATGGACATGGAAAATCAGATTTCCGTGCTTGAACTCTGGCAATCAGCTTCCAGAATTGCAGCAGCGCTTCATGATGGACATACCTACATAAACTGGTACAACAACAATTACCGATACATTGACGACTTTACAGCTATCCCCACATACGGCAAGCCTTTAACCATTAACGGCATTCCCTGTGAAGATTTGCTGACTGCATACAAGGAAGTCTGTTCCTATGAGACAGATTATTATGTTGAAGCCACATTCTGGAAAAATGTCATTCAATGCGAACAGACCCTGCAGCTGTGCGGAATAGATACCTCTGAGGGTATAACAATGGTTTTTCGGGAAACCGGTGCAGAACGGCATTTTGATTTCGTTACCCTTGACAAGGTAACGGGCTGGAACCCGAACGATGGAACAGGCAGCTGGGTGTCTTACCAGATTGACACAGAAAACAGTCTTGGAATTTTTACTCTGACCTCCTGTGTATGCGACGATGAATATTACCATGTTTTGGATGCTTTTTTCAAAGAAGTTTTTGCAAACAACATCAAAAATATTGCTGTGGATTTACGCGGAAACAGCGGCGGAAATTCCTGGGTGGCAAACGAATTTATCAGATATCTGGACGTAGCAGAATATCGGGGCTTCGACAGCGCCGTCCGCTATGGCGGGTATCTGATCCAAAATAAGAACGTTACATATAAAAATCAGAAAAGGGAACAGGTATTCCGCGGAAATCTGTATGTATTGACAGATATATGGACATACAGCTCGGCGATGGACTTTGCCATGCTGATTGCAGACAATCATCTGGGCATTATTATCGGGCAGCCCTCCGGAAACCTGCCGGATGGCTACGGGGATTGCCTTTCTTTCCGGATGCCTCACTCAGGACTGGCCATAAGTGTCTCTTACAAAAAATGGTATCGCACAGATCAGACAAAAGCAGGTCAGCCCCTCTTTCCGGATGTGGAAACTGCCCCGAATGAAGCGCTGACAAAGCTATATGAGTTGATACAGCCTTAAATTCTGCTCTCCCGCAGCTGCCTTATCGTCTCCTCCGCAAGCCGGAGTCTTTCCTCCGCCTCATTGGCTCTTCTATGTGCTTCCTCTGCCCTTTTTTCTGCTTCTTCGGCCTTTTTTTCTGCTTCCTCGGTTTTCCTGCGCTGCTCCTCCGTCTTCCTGCGTTCTTCCTCTGTTTTCCTGCGTTCTTCCTCCGTCTTTTTGCGCTGCTCCTCTGTTTTCCTGCGTTCTTCCTGTATGTCGATTTTCTCCATGTTTTCCCACAGGTATCCC
>JAMPFR010000065.1 GCA_023664365.1 Acetatifactor muris
TCGTCGGGCTCATAACCCGAAGGTCACAGGTTCAAATCCTGTCCCCGCTACTCAAGACTTATAAAGGACATTCCTTTATAAGTTTTTATGCCCAGATAGCTCAGTTGGTAGAGCAGAGGACTGAAAATCCTCGTGTCACTGGTTCGATTCCGGTTCTGGGCATTTTGTATTGTACAAATGGTATTGAAAGGCTGAAATTAAGCCTTTTGATGCTATTTTTTTTTGTAAAGGCATGCTATAATATTCATGTATGTAAAAATGAGAGAATTATTGGTTGCAAACGGAGAAAGCCTAATGAGTAAGAAGCAGATGAAAAAAATAAAAGCAGAAAATGCAGAGACGGTAACGGTAATATCTGAGGAAACATTAAGTGAGCAGAAGAAAACAGAAGAGAAACCAGAAATGAAGCAGGCGAAAGTAAAAGAGAAACTGGAAAAGAAACAGGCGAAAGCAGAAGGGAAACCGGAAGAAAAGCAGGCGAAGGCAGAGGAGAAACCGGAAGAAAAGCAGGCGAAAGTAAAAGAGAAACCGGAAAAGAAACAGGCAAAAGTAAAAGAGAAACCGGAAGAAAAGCCGAAAAAAACAGAAGAGGATCGAGAGGCAGCTGAAAAAGAAGCTGTAGTGTCTGAACCGGAAGAGACAGGCAAAAAAGGAAAGAAATCCGGCGGCAGGGCAAAGTGGGTGGTTTTCGGCGTGATTCTTGTTCTGCTGAATTTGCTCGGCGGGGGCTATGCGCTCACGGCTATGTATTACACAACCCATTTTTTGCCGGGGAGCAGTATAAACGGAATTGACTGCAGCAATATGGAGGCCTCCGAAGCTGCGGCGCTGGTGGATGCGCAGATTGATACATACTGCCTGCAGGCATGGGGACGGGACTATGCCACTGGGGAGTCTTCCGTGCTGATAGGAGAAATTATACCGGGGGATATATCTCTTTCTTACATTGATTCCATGGGCAGCGTGGAAGGTCTGTTGGCGGAGCAGAATGATTGGAGCTGGATTCAGGCATATATGGGAGGGGCAGTTTACAGCTACTCTCTGGAGCAGGGGGTTCGGTTTGATGAGAATAAGCTGAAGGCAGCCGTAAACAGCTGGGCGGCCTGCATGGAGAAGAATATGCAGAAGCCACAGGATGCCTGCATAAGCGATTACAGTGATGAAATCGGCGGATATCAGGTGATTCCGGAAACCATGAGTACGGCGCTGGATGTGGATAAGGCGTTGGAGTATATCAGCAATGCAGTGTACGCAAAGCAGACTACTGTTGATTTGGAACAGCAGAACTGTTATATTGAGGCGTCAATAACCCGGACAGATGCAAAGCTGACAGAGATGGTGGACACGGCAAATACCTGGCTGGGAACAGAAATTACCTATGACTGGAACGGCAATGAGGTAGTGTTGGGACTGGAGAACCTGAAGGACTGGATAGTCATGGCGGAAGACGGCCCGGTGCTGGACGAGGAGGCAGTAAGGTCCTTCGTAAAGGAGCAGGCAAAAAAATACAATACATACGGGAAAAAGAAAAAGTTCGTCACTGCGCTGGGTATAGAGCTGAAGCTGGACAGCCCCAATTACGGCTGGAAGACAGACACGGACGCGGAGACCGAGGAACTGCTTCAGTTGATTTATCAGGGAAGCGTTACGGAGCGGGAGCCGGTTTACAGCGTCACCGCTATGGAAAAGGGTTCTACGGATATAGGCGGAGATTATATAGAGGCGGATTTGACGCATCAGCATCTCTATGTTTATCAGGGCGGTCAGGTAGTATTTGAGACGGATTTTGTGTCCGGCAGGACGAATATTGTACCCAGCCGCGCCACGCCTGCCGGTATTTTCGGCCTGACCTATAAGACAAGGAACGCCACACTGCGTGGAGCGGACTATGAATCCTTTGTCAATTACTGGATGCCCTTTTACGGAAATTACGGTATGCATGATGCAACCTGGCGTCAGGATTTCGGCGGCACTATTTTCCAGGATCACGGCTCCCACGGATGTATCAATCTGCCGCTGGCTTCCGCTGAGGTTATCTACGGATATGTGTCCACGGGTTTTCCTGTCATATGTTACTATTATGAGGTAGATCCCCTGGGGCCTCCTGCGGAAACTCAGATGCCGTCTGAGGAGGAGCTTCTGCAGCAGGAAGAGCCGACCATAGGCCAGAATGCCGGGGAGTCCTGAACGGGTGTATGACAGGTTCTGCTGCGGGCAGACTGCAGGGCAGAATATGGAACAGGCTTTGAATCGGAAAGGTGATTTGTTGATTTATGGGCAGCCGAAGGCATGGGCCGCGGACAGAGCGGCAGGCGGAAAAGTGGAAGAGAGAGCTGGAGCGTTTTCGGACCATTCAGCGTCAGATTAAGGAGGATGCACCGGATATTCTGGCGTCCGGAAATTTCCGGCGGACAAAGGAGTATATCCAACATGGCAGTATGACGGTGAATGATCATGTGTGGAGCGTGGCAAGGTGCAGTCTTGCGCTCAGTGAGAGACTGCATATCCCCTGTAACCGCAGGGAGCTTATCAGAGGCGCGCTTCTGCATGACTATTTCCTTTATGACTGGCATGTGCCTGACAGGGAGAATCCCCATACGCTCCACGGGTTTTATCATCCGGGCACGGCGCTGCGCAACGCTTCAAGGGAATATAAACTGACAAATCGGGAAAAGGACATTATCAAAAAGCATATGTGGCCCCTTACGGTAGTGCCCCCCAAATACAGGGAGGCATGGATTGTTACAACAGCTGACAAGTGGTGTTCTCTGATGGAGACGCTGCACATGCACAAGGGACACGGTGCTATTCTGCAAAAGCTGAGGAAGGATTAGGGGTGGAACACTTATTTGAAAAGCTTGCCTGTAACGGAGAGAGCAATATTTACCCCTGCCACATGCCGGGGCATAAGCGGAATGCCTGGGGAGAACTGCCAACTCAGCTTTGCAGGCTGGACATTACGGAGATAGAAGGCTTTGATAATCTGCACCAACCGGAAGGAATTCTGCTGGAATTGCAGAAAAAGGCGGCGGAGCTTTACGGTGCGGCGGAGAGTTTTTATCTTATAAACGGAAGTACCGGCGGGATTTTAAGTGCGGTCAGCGCGGCGCTGCCTGCAGGCGGACATATTCTGATGGCCCGGAACTGCCATAAATCGGCTTACCATGCCGCTTATCTGAGAAATTTGAAAGTATCTTATCTGTACCCTGATGTTTTGGAGGAATACAATATTCCGGAGGCAGTGACGCCGGAGCAGGTGAGCCGGGGGCTGGAAAAAGCGCCGGGTGCAGAAGCCGTTCTGGTGGTCTCTCCTACTTATGAAGGCAGGATTGCCGACATCGCAGGCATTTCGGAGATTGTTCATCAAAGGGGGATTCCGCTGATTGTGGACGAGGCTCACGGCGCCCATTTGGGACTGAGCAGGGAGGTTCATGAAAACAGCTGCAGGCAGGGAGCGGATCTGGTGATCCAGAGCGTACACAAGACACTGCCGGCGCTGACTCAGACGGCGTTGCTTCATGTAAACGGGGAGCTTACAGACCGGGAACTGTTGAAGCGTTTTCTGCATATTTATCAGTCCAGCAGCCCATCCTACCTGTTGATGGCAAGCATTGACAATGCGTTGTATTATATTGAAAAAGAGGGTGAAAGAGCCTTCAGGGAGTTTCGGACACAGTATGAAAGGATGCTGGAAAGGCTGTCCCGATGCAGGGTTTTGAAATTTCTGCCTGCGGACAGGGAGCGGCAGGATTTGGGGAAGCTGTTGATTTCCGTGAAAGATGCGGAAATCACAGGCAGACAGCTTTATGACGTGCTGCTTGACAGATACAGGATACAGACGGAAATGGCGGCAGAGGATTTTGTTCTGGCTATGTTTACCGTAAACGACAAGTCGGAGGGTTACGAACGGATGACGGCGGCTCTTCTGGAGATAGACGGCAGCCTGAACGGCAGGGAGAACCGAAAAAGCCTGGAGAGGTATGGAAGTTCGGAAAAGCAGGAGGATCAGGAGAGCCGAAAAAGTCTGGAAGGAGATAAAAGCCCGGAAAAGCAGGAGGGTCAGGAGAGCCGGAAAAGCCTGGGAGGCCGGATATGTCCGGAAGTACCGGGGACAGGCGGGTGTAGCCTGACTGCGGCCTGGGACGGAAGTAAAGAGGAAATTCTCTTGGAGGAATGTGCAGGAAGACTGGCGGGAGAATTTGTGAACCTGTATCCGCCGGGCGTGCCGCTGCTGGTTCCCGGGGAGGAAATCACAGAGGAACTGTGCCGGAGAATCCGTAACCGGCTGCGGCAGGGACTGACAGTTCAGGGAATCAGGCAGCAGGAAGGAAAATATTTGCTCAGGGTGCTGAAGCCCGAAATGAAAAATAAAACAACGCAGTAAAATGCGTGGAAACGGAGGATATATGAGAAAAACAAAAATAGTCTGTACAATCGGGCCGGCGTGTGAATCGGAGGAGCGCCTGCGGGAGCTGATGCTGGCAGGGATGGATGTGGCCAGATTTAACTTTTCCCACGGCACTCATCAGGAACAGGAGGAAAAATTCCGGCGCGTCCGGAAGGTGAGGGAGGAGTTGGGTATTCCTGTTGCAACCCTCTTAGATACCAAGGGGCCTGAGATCCGGCTTCGTGATTTTGAGGGCGGCAGGGCGGAGCTGCTGACAGGCAGCCGGTTTGTTCTGACTACCGATGAAATATCCGGCACAGCACAAAAGGCGGCCATTTCCTATAAAAATTTAAAAAATGACATTTCTGCGGGAACCACCATTCTCATTGACGACGGCCTGATTGAACTGAAGGTGGAAGAAATTTCCGGGGAAGAAATAATCTGTACCGTTATCAACGGCGGCTTTGTGTCCAACCATAAAGGGGTCAATGTGCCGGGGGCTGTTTTGTCCATGCCCTATATCAGTCAGGTTGACAGGGAAGATATTCTCTTCGGAATCGAAATGGGTTATGAATTTATTGCAGCTTCCTTTGCCCGCAGTAAAGAGGATATTCTGGAGCTGCGGAAGATTCTGGAAGACCATGGCAGCGATATGAAGATTATCGCCAAAATCGAAAATATGCAGGGCATCAGGAATCTGGAGGAAATTCTGGAGGTTTCCGACGGCGTTATGGTGGCGCGAGGCGATATGGGCGTGGAAATTCCGATGGAGGAGGTACCCGTACTGCAGAAAAAAATGATTAAGCTGGCAAACGCCCAGGGAAAGCATGTTATTACGGCCACCCAGATGCTGGAGTCCATGATCCGCAATCCCAGGCCTACCAGGGCGGAGGCCACGGACATCGCCAACGCCATTTACGACGGAACCACTGCGATTATGCTTTCCGGGGAGAGCGCCGCGGGGAAATATCCGGTGGAAGCGGTAAAAACTATGGCGAAAATCGCAGAATGTGCCGAAAAAGATATTGATTACCGTTCCAGAATGAGGCGGGCGGGAAACGGCGGCAAGACGGAAATAACAGATGCCATCGCTTATGCCACCTGCTCTGCTGCCATGGATTTGGAAGCGGCTGCAATTATCACCGTCACCATGTCCGGCTATACGGCGGAGGCCATTGCCAGGTTTAAGCCGGGCTGCCCGGTCATTGGCTGTACGGTGAACGAAAGGGTATGCAAACAGCTGAATCTGCTGTGGGGCGTACATCCGCTTTTGATAGAACGGGAGAACAGCACGGACGAATTGTTTGCCTGTGCCGTGGCGGAAGCGAAAAAAGCAGGATATGTCAAAAACGGAGATGTGGTGGTTATTACAGCGGGAGTGCCGCTGGGGGTGGCCGGAACCACAAACATGATTCATGTAGTAGAGGTACAGTGAGGACATGGGAAAAATCATATGCCTGATGGGCAAAAGCTCTACGGGGAAAGACACTATCTATAAGCGTCTGCTGGAGGACAGAGAGCTGGGGCTGAAAAAAATCGTACCCTATACCACCAGGCCCATTCGGGACGGTGAAACAGACGGTGTGGAATATTTCTTCAAGAACGAGGAAGACTTTCTGCGGCTGAAGGAGCAGGGAAAGATTATCGAGGACAGGGAATATCACACCTTTCACGGACTGTGGAGATACTTTGTGGCGGACGACGGGCAGATAGAGTCTTCCGGCAATTATATCATGATAGGCACTCTGGAGGCATACCGGCATTTGCAGGATTATTTTGGAACGGACAGAGTCCTGCCGGTTATGATAGAATTAGACGACGGGGCCAGGCTTCAGCGGGCGCTTAACAGGGAGCGGCGGCAGGAGCAGCCGCGGTATGAGGAAATGTGCCGCAGGTTTCTGGCAGACAGTGAAGATTTTTCCGAGGAAAAAATAGCGGAAGCGGGAATCAAAAAGCGCTTTATAAACAATAAGCTGGGGCGGTGCCTGAACCACATCAGGCGGTACATAGAGGCAGCTGTAAAATAATCTTAAAAGGAGGGCAGGCATATGGAAATTAAGGTGAATCAGGTGAGTCAGACGACGCCTGTTGAACAGCCCAAAGAACCGCAGCCTACGGACGGCACTTTTAAGTTTATGCTTGCCAGCCACATTGAGGAGGCGGAGCTTCAGACAAAGCTCCAGACCCTCATGGAAGAGATTACCATGCAGGGTAACAAGCTGGCAAAGCGCCGGGATGTAAAGGACATGAGGCATTACCGGGGGCTTGTCAGGGAATTTTTAAACGAGGTGGTAACCCATTCCCATTCCTTTTCCAGAGAAAACTTTCTGGACAGGCGGGGACGGCACAGGGTCTACGGAATTATCCGGCTGGTGGACGAGAATCTGGACCAGCTGGCACAGGAACTGATGAAGGATGAGAAGGATAATCTGGCAATCCTGAATAAAATCGGGGAAATCAGGGGGCTGTTGCTGGATATTTTCATGTGAAAGGTACGGGGGATACGATGGCGGGATTTCGGGATATTATCGGACAGGAGCAGATTAAGGAGCATTTGCGGAACGCCCTTTCTTCGGGAAAGGTTTCCCATGCTTATATTATCAACGGAGAAAAATCCTCCGGCAAGGAATTTATTGCAAAGGTTTTTGCAATGGCTTTGCAGTGCGAGAAGGGCGGGGAGGAGCCCTGCCAGGAATGTCATGCATGTAAGCAGGCCCTGTCGGGAAATCATCCGGACATTATCCATGTAACCCATGAAAAGCCCAATACCGTCAGTGTGGATGACATTCGGGCCCAGGTGAATAATGATGTGGCAATCAAGCCCTACAGCGGCCCCTATAAGGTATATATCATCAATGAAGCGGAGAAGATGACGCCCCAGGCTCAGAATGCTATTTTGAAGACGCTGGAGGAGCCGCCTGCCTATGCGGTGATTCTGCTTCTTACTTCCAATGTGGATTCCCTTCTGCCTACGATTATAAGCCGCTGCGTGGTTCTGAACATGAAACCGGCGCCGGACGAACTGATAAAAAAATACCTCATGGAGCAGCTGCAGGTTCCCGACTATAAGGCGGAAGTCTGTGTGGCGTTTGCCAGGGGCAATGTGGGCAAGGCAAAGGCGCTGGCCTCCAGCGAGGACTTTGAAAACGTGAAGGCGGAGGCCCTTTCCCTGCTGAAATACATACGGGACATGGAATTGAATGAAATTATCGCGGCTATCAGGAAGATTACGGAGTATAAGCTGGAGATCAACGATTATCTGGACATCTTCGCTATCTGGTACAGAGACGTGCTGCTGTTCAAGGCAACCAATGATGTGAACCATCTGATATTCCGGGAGGAGATACAGACCATTCGCAGGACAGCCCAGCGCAGCAGCTATGAAGGGATCGAGACAGTCATCGAGGCCCTGGAAAAAGCCAAGAGGCGGTTGGACGCAAATGTGAACTTCGAGCTTACCATGGAGCTTTTGATGCTGACGATACAGGAAAACGGCTGAGGATGAAGAAATATACGCCGGGGTTAAGCGGATAGCCTGTGAAGAGGAGGAACAACAAGTATGAAATACAGACCTGATCGATATGGCAATCAAATTTCCAGGTTGGGTTACGGCTGTATGAGATTCAGCAGAAAAGGAAATGCCATCGATTATGAGAAGGCTGAAAGAGAAGTTCTTCTGGCTGTTGAAAAGGGCGTCAATTATTTTGATACCGCTTATGTTTACCCCGGCAGCGAGGAGTGCCTCGGACGAATCCTGGATGAAAATAAGTGCCGTGACAGGGTCTATATTGCCACCAAGCTTCCGCAGTATATCATGCGTTCCTCCGGGGCAATCGATAAAACCTTTCATGAGGAGTTGTCCCGTCTCCGCACAGATCATATTGATTACTATCTGATGCATATGTTTACGGATTATGCGGAGTGGGAGAATCTTAAGGCGCTGGGTATTGAGGGCTGGATAGAACGGCAGAAGGCAGAGGGCCGCATCCGCAACATCGGTTTTTCCTATCATGGAGACACTGAGATGTTCCTGAGGCTTCTGGACGCCTATGATTGGGACTTCTGCCAGATTCAGTATAACTACCTGGACGAGCATACCCAGGCGGGAAGAAAGGGTCTTCAGGCGGCGGCAGAAAAGGGAATTCCGGTGATTATTATGGAACCTCTCCGCGGCGGTAAGCTGGTCAATCTGCCGGATAAGGCGAAGGAAGCGCTTGCCTCCGACAGCAAGGGTTATACGCCCGCCGAACTGGGGCTGCGCTGGCTTTTGGATCAGCCGGAAGTCAGCTGTGTGCTTTCCGGTATGAACTCTGAGGAGATGGTAAATGAGAATATCCGCATCGCGTCGGAGGCCGAACCGGGGCATTTTACGGAGGAAGACAGGGAGATTGTCGAACAGATTAAAGGGATCATCCGCGAACGTGAAAAGGTAGGCTGTACGGGCTGCAGATACTGTATGCCCTGTCCCCGGGGGGTGGATATTCCGGGCAATTTCTATTATTACAATCTGATGTATATGGAGAAAAAATCCTCGGCCCGCTTTGAGTTTGCCCAGAACATGGGACTGCGCAGGGAACCCGGCTTTGCGTCACAGTGCATCAGCTGCGGTAAGTGTGAAAAGCACTGTCCTCAGCATATCAATATTCGTGAGAAATTAAAGGAGGCTGATCGGGGACTCAGACCTCTGCCTTATAAAATCGGCATCCATGCTGCACGCAAAATAATGCTTCATAAAAAACAGGGCAATCGCGGTCAGGCTGGGGAAATATAACAGTGGCAATTTAAATGCAGTTATGTTAAAATAGCAGTTGTGGCGGGGCAGTGCCATAGCTTGGAGGTTATAGATGACAAAGGTAATAGGTGTAAGATTTCGCACTGCGGGCAAAATTTATTTTTTTGACCCCTTAAATTTTGAGATAAAGCGCGGAGACCACGTTATCGTGGAGACCGCCAGAGGCATTGAATTCGGAACGGTGATGGCCGGCGTCAAAGAGGTGGAGGATGAAAAGGTAGTTCAGCCTTTAAAGCCTGTGCTGCGTATTGCCAACGAGAGGGATGTTGAACAGGAGGCGAATAATAAGGTCAAGGAGAAGGAAGCCTTCCGGATATGCCTGGAGAAGATTCGCAAGCATGGGCTGGAGATGAAGCTCATTGACGCAGAGTATACCTTTGACAATAACAAGGTTTTGTTTTACTTTACGGCGGACGGACGAATTGATTTCCGGGAACTGGTAAAGGATCTGGCAAGCGTGTTTAAGACAAGGATCGAGCTGCGCCAGATTGGCGTCAGAGACGAGACCAAGATTGTGGGCGGCATCGGTATCTGCGGGCGGCCGCTCTGCTGTCACAGCTATCTTGCGGATTTTATTCCCGTGTCCATCAAGATGGCAAAGGAGCAGAATCTGTCGCTGAACCCTACAAAAATATCCGGCGTTTGCGGCAGGCTTATGTGCTGCCTGAAGAACGAGGAGGAGACATATACGGAGTTGAACCGGAGGCTGCCGGGAGTGGGGGATTATGTAACCACCGCAGACGGCCTGAAAGGGGAAGTACAGAGCGTCAACGTCCTGCGCCAGTTGGTGAAAATAGTGGTGGAGGAAGGGGACGAGAAGGAAATCAAGGAATATCCGGTGGAGCAGCTTCAGTTCAGGCGCAGGCACGGCAGGAAGGACAAGATGGATCTGTCAAAGGAAGAGCTGCAGGAGCTGGAGAAGCTGGAAAAGGAGGAGCAGGAAGAGCAGCAGGCGTCTGAGGCTTTGGAGCCGGAGGAGGCAGGCCGACACCGGGAAAGCAGGAACCGCCAGGAGGGGGAACAACGGCGTGAAGGCCGAAACCGCAGCAGCCAGGACGGCGAATATCACCGTGAGAATCGGAACCGCCAGGGGGATGGCCACCGGGATAATCGCGGCAGCCAGGATGGTGAATATCATCGTGAGAACCGGAATCGTCAGGATGGGGAGTACCGCCGTGAAAATCGGGACCGTCAGGAGGACGGGCAGCGCCGGGAGAGCAGGAACCGCCAGGAGGACGGGCAGCGTCGGGAGGGCAGAAACCGCCAGGACGGCGAGTACCGTCGGAACAACCGCGGCAGTCAGGAAGACGGAAGCAATGGCGGCCAGGAGGGGGAGTACCGTCGCGAGAACCGGAATCGTCAGGACGGAGAACAGCGGCGTGAAGGCCGAAACCGTGGCCGGAACCGCTACAACAGACCGCAGGAGGAACAGGACAGGCACAATGACAGTCAATCTGAAGGATAATGAGAGATTGGATGATTTGCAGCGGAACGGTTATCAGATTATCCAGAATCCGGGCAGGTTCTGCTTCGGAATGGATGCGGTGCTGCTCACCGGATTTGCCCATGCGGGGCAGGAGGATCGGCTGTTGGATCTGGGAACGGGAACGGGCATTATTCCCATTCTGATGGAAGCAAAGTATCATTGCGCTCACCTGACTGGGCTGGAGATCCAGCCGGAGAGCGCCGATATGGCGGCCAGAAGCGTTGCGCTGAACGGCCTGTCGGACAGGATAGAGATTGTAACAGGGGATATTAAAGAAGCAGACTCTTACTTTCCGTCTGCTTCTTTTGATTGTATCACCTGCAATCCGCCCTACATGATAGACAGCCACGGCGTCACGAATCCGGAGGCGCCCAAGGCCATAGCCCGCCATGAACTGTTCTGTACCTTTGAGGATGTGGCCAGACAGACGGCAAAGCTGTTGAAGCCGGAGGGACATTTTTTCCTGGTACACCGCCCGTTTCGGCTGGCGGAGATCATGACTACGCTGGTTCGCTGTAAGCTGGAGCCCAAGCGGATGCAGCTTGTCCACCCTTATGTGGACAGGGAGCCCAACATGGTGCTTATTGAGGCGGTACGGGGCGGGAAATCTCGTATGAAGGTGGAGCGGCCGTTGATTGTCTATCGGTCTCCCGGCGAGTATATGCCGGAAATCAGGGATACCTACGGTTACTGAGTGTTAAGAAATTTGTAAGAAACCCCGCCGCTTGTTTGTAAGGAAAGCCGGGTATTCTGATTACAGCCTTTGGAATGACGGTTTTAAGTTGAAGGATGGAGGTTGGTATGGGCGACTGCATACTGGTGGTGGACGATGACAGGGAAATTGTGAAAGCAATCAGTATTCTGCTGGAGGGAGAGGGGTACGAGGTGCTGAAGGCATACGACGGCCTGCAGGCATTGGATATTCTGGCGTCCCGCCCGGTGAGGCTGGTGCTTATCGACGTGATGATGCCGAAGCTGGACGGACTGTCGGCCCTGATGCGCATCAGAGAGAAGCAGAACATTCCGGTGATCGTCTTGAGCGCCAAGAGCGAGGACAGCGATAAGGTGCTGGGATTGTCCATGGGGGCGGACGATTATGTGTCAAAGCCCTATAATCCCCAGGAGCTGGCAGCCCGGGTAAAGAGCCAGCTCCGCAGATACACCAGTCTGGGGGACATCAACGCGGGAAGCCGAAACGGTGAAATCAGAAACGGCAGGCTGCTCTATCGCACGGACGAGAAGATACTTTACGCAGACGGAGAGCCTGTCAGGCTTACCGCCAAGGAGACGGGTATTATGGAGCTGTTCATGCGAAATCCCGGCCGTATCTTTCCGGCGGAGGAAATCTACTGCCGGGTGTGGGGCGAGGAGGCTTTCGCCTCGGAGAATACTGTGATGGTTCACATCCGCCGCATCCGTGAAAAACTGGAGCTGAATCCCAAAGAGCCAGAATACTTAAAGGTGGTGTGGGGAATTGGATACAAAATGGAAAAGCATTAGAAATTTCTTGAGTTTTACTATCTTTTTTCTGGGGGTCAGTCTGACCTTGGGGAATCTGGCGGGAGTGATCCGCCGTATGCCCGATAAAACAGGGGAATGGGCTTCCGGCTCACTGCTGGAGGAGGATTATCAGAGAACCGACGATTTCAGGCAGCATATCTCCGACCGTCTGGAGAATTTCCTTTCCATAGCTGTCAACGGCTGTCCTGTGGGATATCGTTATTATTATTATGACGCCTATGACACTTATTATACTTATTCCTATGGAGGCAGTGCGGCTTACGCGGGTGAAATGGCCGTGGTTGAGGGTCTTGGGATGACCCGGGAGACCGACGTCCTGATTCCGCAGGAGTGGTGGGAGGAAGAGGACTGGGAAGACTCTGATTCAGAGTCGGAGGAAGAGCGGAAAAAGAGTATCGAGGAGCAGAAGGCGTGGATCGCCAGGCAGAACGAGCGGCTCACTGAAGAGTATTTTGAGGGCATGAAGGAAGATAAGAGCCTGCTGTACAGCATTTATTATGACGGTGAGTTGCTGTATTCCAACACAGACGCTCTTGTGGCGGACGACAGTATGCAGGCGCCGGAGGGCTATAATTTTCTGCTGTATTTTGACGGGGAGAAAGTCCGGATCATGAAGGACGGAAAGGAAGAGGATATTTACGGCGACGGCTATTTCCGATGGGAGGAGGGTGACTGGTATGTTCCCGGCTACCGCAATTTCCCTGCGAACGAGGAGATGAAGAAGGCAGTAGTCTGCATAGCTGCCGCAAAGGAGCCCCTGCAGTATACCAAGGGCATCAGCAGGAACAGCGATTACCGACGGCAGGGAGACGGATACCGTCAGCAGGGGAACGAGCTGTATTATATACAATACAGGCTGACGGAGAAAAGAAAGCTTTTGGTTCAGAATCTTACGGGTCTGATCGCGGGCCTGGCGCTGTTGATACTGTCCTGTTTCTGCCGGAAGAGCAGGCTTGCAGTAACAGAGAGGCTGGCCGCCCTTCAGGGGAAAATATGGGTGGAATGTAAGATATTGCTGATAGCCGGGGTGATTTTGCGGTTTCTGGGGGAGTATGTGGGGAACGGCAGCGGCGGAGCCTGGGTGCTGCTGTTCTGGGCAGTGTACCTGACGGTGAACGACTTAAGGCACAATAAAAAGGTGTGGCGTCAGGGCTTGATCTCCAAATGCTGCCGTACCTTTTCGGCCAGAGAAATGAAACAGCCTCTTGCCCGGCAGATGACCAGGCGAAACGGTATCCTTATGGGTATATCTGCAGGCTTTGGAATCCTTATGCTGCTTTTGGCAGCAGGCATTGTGTGGGCTTTTGATACCCGCGCAGATGTCACGCTTATTTTTATACTGTACCTTTTGGGAATAGTCCTTCTTATGCTCGCAGTCTATCTGCTGGGTAAAAAGAATGTGAAGGCAGCAAAAGAAGTGGATGCACTGGCGGAGCGCATCGGGGAGATCTGCAGCGGAGATTACAGCGCGAAGGGAAGTGCCGATCAGAGCGGGGCGATGGAAGTCAGCTCCGGGGAGAATGCCGGCGAAAGCGGCGTCACGGGAAGAAGCGGCAGCGGGTCAGCAGCAAATGCTTTGGCGGGCGGTGGTCTGGAGACGGCCAGGGCTCAGCTTGAAAATATCCGCCAGGGTATGGCGGCCGCTGTGGACGAGCAAATGAAGAGCGAGCGCATGAAGGTGGAGCTGATTGCAAATGTATCCCACGACCTGAAAACGCCCCTGACCTCCATTATCAGCTATGTGCAGTTTCTGAAGGAAGAGGAAGGGCTGCCGGAGCATGTGAAGGATTATGTCAAAATACTGGATGAGAAATCCCAGAGACTGAAGAACATGGTACAGGATGTGTTTGCAGTGAGCAAGGCCGCTTCGGGAGAGCTTCCCATGTGCATGGAAACGCTGGATTTCGGCAAGCTGCTGCGCCAGACTCTGGCAGATATGGATGAGGAAATCCGGAGCAGCAGCGTGTCCTTCCGCACGGAGCTGCCGGAGGAACCGGTGATGATTGTGGCGGATGGGCAGAGAATGTACCGCGTCTTCCAGAATCTGTTCCAGAATGCACTGAAATATTCTCTGGGCGGTTCCAGGGTGTATGTGGCATTGAAGGTGGAAGGGGCTGTTGCCGCAGCCAGTGTCAAGAACACCTCCCATATGGAACTGGATGAGGACAAAAACTTTACGGAGCGTTTTTTCAGAGGTGACAAGAGCCGCACGGACGGCGGCAGCGGCCTTGGCCTGTCCATCGCCCAGAGCTTTACCGAGGCCTGCGGCGGGCGGTTTGAACTGGAGTTTAATGCGGATCTGTTTATCGTGAGGGTTTCTTTTGATACCTCTCAAAGGACGGACATCAGTCGTTCGTAATGATGCAGAGCATTGTTCCCGCGAGTAAAATGTGCCTTTCAGGCACATATGCCAAGTTAACTGTGGTGACTTTGTGCCAATGCTTGCATTGAGGTTGTTGACTGAGACAGAGTAACATAACAGCGCATAAGCAGACGTATTTTGTCTGCTTATGCGCTGCCGACTGCTGATTTATTCCTTGATTTTGTCAAGTTCAGCAAGATTTATACCTGACACACTAAGCAGAGCTTTTATTGTCAGGTATTCATCTTTTAATTTTGTGTATGTCTCGGTAGCATTTTCTTTTCTTGCTAATAACATATACTCTTGAATCTTTTTAAAGTCGTCAAGAGCGGCTTTTATTACTTCAATACCTGTTGGCATATGATCACCTGCTTTTTGAAAAATAGAATCGACCTGTATCTATATCCATTATAGCAATCATTTTTCAGAGTGTAAAGCCTGGATTGAATTATAAGGAAAAAGTAACGGATTGCGATTGCGTGGGATTTGGGGTACAATGTGGAAGAGCGGTCTTAAGCCCGGTAAGGGAGTAATTTGGAAAGGAATAGAACACTATGCCAGGAACCTTATACTTATGTGCCACCCCCATCGGCAATCTGCAGGATATGACGCCGCGGGTGGTGGAGACTCTTCGGGCGGTGGATGTTATCGCGGCGGAGGATACCCGGAACAGCATCAGACTGCTGAACTATTTTGAGATTCACACGCCCATGACCAGCTACCACGAATACAATAAAGTGGAGAAGGCAAGGCAGCTGGTGGAACAGCTGCAGTCCGGCCGAAATATTGCGTTGATTACGGATGCGGGAACCCCCGCCATCTCCGACCCGGGGGAGGTTCTGGTACGGATGTGCCAGGAAAAGAGCATCCCGGTTACCTCCCTGCCGGGGCCGGCGGCATGTATTACTGCGCTGACCCTCTCCGGGCTTTCCACCAGGCGTTTCTGCTTTGAGGGATTTCTGCCCGGAGAAAGAAAAGAGAGGAAGGAGATTCTGGAGGAGCTGGAGTCGGAGAGCCGCACCATGATTTTATATGAGGCGCCCCACCATTTGGTGCGAACCCTGGAGGAACTGGCGGGGGCGCTGGGAGACCGGCGCGTTACCCTCTGCAGGGAACTGACGAAAAAGTTCGAGACGGTGACGCCCACTACCTTAAAAGAGGCGTTGGCATATTATGAAGGTCAGGAGCCCAGAGGAGAATATGTCCTTGTGATAGAAGGGAAGAGCCGTCGGGAAAAGCGCAGAGAAGAGATTGCCGCCTGGGAGGACATGAGCATTGAGGAACACATGACTCACTATGAGAGCCGGGGCATGGAGCGAAAAGATGCCATGAAACAGGTGGCAAAGGACAGAGGAATATCCAGGCGGGAGGTTTATGCCCGCCTGAATATAAAGGAATCGGGATCTGAGTAAGAACTGCCGGAAAAGAAACAGGCCGTAAACAAGTGCGGTGCAAAGCAAATGAGGTTCACAGACTATGTCAAATTGTGACACATGCGTCAACTATGTATATGATGAAGATTATGAGTGCTACAGCTGCATGGTAAATCTGGATGAGGATGAGATGTACCGCTTCCTCTCCGGCACCCAGAGGGAATGCCCCTATTATCGGCCGGATGATGAGTACGGAGTGGTAAGGCACCAGCTGTGAGATCAATATCTTTGGCGGAAAAGGGATGTCTTTTACATATCAAGAAAAGGCAATATCTCGTCAAGCCCTTTTTCTACCGCAATCTGTGCAGGGGTAACCTGCTTATCGTTGGCGATATTCACGTCTGCGCCTTTTTTAATCAGATAAACCGCCATTTCACTGCCCTTGTTTTTCATGACATAATGCAGCACGGTATCGCCGTGGCTGTTTCTTGCGTTGATATTATAACCGGCCTGTACCATTGGTTTTATCACGTCTTTGTAGCAATACCAGAAGGTATGGAGCATCAGGGCGGTGTTGCCGTCGTTGTCCGCCCGGTTCACATCCGCGCCCTTTGCAATGAGCACAGGGGTAAGAGAAAGAGAGAGGAACAGCTGGGGATCCTGGACAAGCATCAGGGGTGTGGTTCCGTTCCTTCCCGGTATGTCCACATGCTCCAGAGCCTGCAGCATATCGATTCTTTCCTGGTCGCTTACCTTTTTATAACCTATTTTTTTGGAAACCGCAATATGGGCGGGGGTTTCCTCCTGGGCGTTTTTCAGGGTGTCGTCCGCACCTGCGTCCATCAGCATTTTTACAAGCTGTGGGTAGGCGTGTTCACAGGCAATATGTAACAGAGTGTTTCCGGCTACGCTGGGCGTATCCTGGGTGAGGTTCACATTGACGCCTTTTTTCAGCATGGCCGCCACAACCTCGTAATGATTGTGCCTGACAGCCTCATGGGCGGCGGAAGTGCCGTCGGCATTGAGAGTCTCCAGAGATTCCACGCTGAAATAGTCGGTGATGACCCTTGCCAGGTTTTCCTCGTACTCATTTTTGTTTCTGCCCCAGCTTTGCATCCTTTGCCTGCAGGTCAGCAGGTAGGCGGGGGTTTTGCCTTTGATCAGAGGCTCGTTTAAATCTATTCCCAGCCGGGCCATTTTATCCGCAAGCTCCGGACTGAACCGCTTTTCCAACAGGAAGTCCCGCAGATTTGTGAGATTGCCGTTTGCATACTGAGGTTCCGTAAAGCTGTACTGCGCCGCTGCAAGGAGATCCAGCACCTTGTCTACGGGAGCGTATCTGCCGATGACCTGATCCAGCGCCTCAAAAACAATATCCATATTTTCGTCGGGATCCGCCTTCTGCAGAAGCTTTTCCAGAAGGAGTACGCTCTTATCGATATAGTCCAGATCCTCCGCACTGTCCCAGCCGTGAATCAGGCAGGTCACATAGTAAAGCACGGGCCACAGCTCTTCCACGGGCAGGTCCAGTTCCCCGGCCAATACGCCCTGCAGCTGTTCGCGGCATTTTTCACTGTCTAATAACATAGTTTCTGTCCTTTCTTATCATATATTTCAATTATTCCCGGCGTCATGGGCGTCATGCTTTCCGGCCGTCAGCTTTCCGCTCCTGCCATAAGCAGCAGTTCCACAATTTCATTGTAGCCCCGCTCCGTTGCGTAGAAGAGGGCGGTATGCTCCAGCTCATCGGTACAGGTATAGTCCGCGCCTTTTTCCAGCAGCATGGACACCACATTGTTCAGGCCTTTTCCGGCACTGATGATCAGCGCGGTTTCACCGTTTTGATTCCGGCAGTTAATGTCTGCGCCCCGGCGGATCAATACCTCCACCATATGTTCATTCCCGTTTTCCGCCGCCGCATGAATGGGATAATAGCCCTCGTTGGTGCCCTTGTCAGGCAGGGCTCCCGCATCCAACAGAAGCTCGGAAACGTAAATATTATTCTCCAGCACTGCGATGAACAGCGGGGTTTCCCCAGCGTTATTCACTGCGTTGATATCCACATTTCCCTTTGCCAGCATCACCTTGACTACCTCGCTCTGCCCGTTATGGCAGGACTGGTGAAGGGGGGTATTGCCGTAAGCGTCCGTTTCGCCCATGGTATCCGCGGATACCTCTGCGATGAAGTAGGGAAGCCCCAGGGCGTTGGCATAGTCCACCGCTGTCCGGTTCTCATTGTCTTTCACCGTCACATCTGCGCCCCTGGCGATGAGAAGCTTTGCAGCCTCCACCTTCTTTGCCAGAACACTGTATAGCAGGACGCTCTTTCCTTCTTTATCCGTGGCGTTCACATCCGCTCCCGCATCCAGCAGGCAGGTGATGATCTCCTGATTGCCTGTGGAAGCCGCAAAGTGGAGAGGCGTGACGCTGGCGTTGGAGCTCATGTTTACGTCGGCGCCGTTTTCAAGCAAAAGCTTTACGATATCCCGGGCGCCTTTTTTGCATGCATAATGGAGAGGGGTAAAGCCGCTTCCGTCTCTTTTGTCCACGTTGATGCCGCCCTTTTTCAAAAAGGTAATCACCACGTTTTTCTGCCCGTTCTGACATGCCTTTAAAAATAAATCGTCCAGTTGCATTTTCTGTCCCCGTTTCTTTTATATTGTTACCGCTTCCATTTATCCAGCTTTTTCCCCTGCTGCGCCAGGCGGCTCCGCACACTCTCCAGAAAGTCCAGAAAAGCCTCCCGCTCCCGGGGCTGTACCATGTTGGGCATACCGGCCATGGTCTTGCTGCCGTTGTCGTCGAGATACAGAAGCTCGCCGTAAGACGAATGTCCTTTCGGATACTGCAGACATGCCATTTTAATTTTGGGGTCATAGGATACGTTCACTATGGAATCCATATCCACATAAAAAGCGTCGCTGCAATGCGTCAGCTCCACATCCGTCTGCACCAGCACCACCTTCTGATCCTCCGGGCGGTAGCCGAGAATGTAGTGGTAAAAGGTGGTGGTGTTTGTGTTGGTTACAAAGCCGCGCTCAAATTTGTAAGTATGCTGAGTGGCATGAAGGACATTGTAGGTATCTCCGTCCTCCACCTCTCCGTTGAACAGCTCCCGCATCCGCTCCTTTTTGCGCCGGCAGTCAGCCTCGTCATATTCAGGTATCGTCGGTTTCTTTGAAAACAGTCCCATTTTTTTATCCTCCTTTATTTTTAAAATATTGTGGTAAAATAACCCAAAACAAGTATATCACAGATAAAAAATAATAGAAATAGATTTGCATACTTTTACCTGAAATGCACAGACTAACCTTGCAAACAACAGAATTCGCGCTTTGAGAGAATTCTGTTGCCATGAACAACAGAATTCACGCTTCGCTAAAATTCCGTTGTCATGAATAAAATAGAAGGAGGCAGTCTATGACTAACATTTCAGAACTGGATTTACAGAATCTGCGCCATTTGATCGGCGGCTTTGACACCACCCACTGCAAAATGCAGGAGTATTCCAAGGCGGCGTCCGACACTCAGATCAAGCAGTTTTTTGAGAAGGGTGCAAGGTCCGCAATGGAAAATAAGCAGCAGCTTATGAAGTTTTTGCAGTAATGAAATTTGATTGAAGTGAGAGGAGAACAGATATGCAGTTACAGGAAAAGACCATGGTAGCGGACACGCTGGCAGGCATCAACGGCGAACTGATCCGCTATGCGGAAATGATTGCCCAGTCGGAGAATAAGGAACTGAAGCAGACACTGAAGCAGTTCAGGAACGCCTGCGAGCAGTCCCAGGAGGAGCTTTATAATCTGGCGAGGGAGAAGTCCTATTATGTTCCCGCCAGCAAGGCCACGGACGAGGAGGTTCAGCATGTAAAGAACCTGTTCTCACAGGGAACCCTGTAAGCGTCCCGAAAGCCCGGAGCGCCGGAATGTGCGGGGTGTAACCTGGGCTGTCCGGCGAAACTAAGCCCCCGAAATGCCCCTGTCGTGTCTGATACGGGCATTCCGGGGATTTGTATTTAAGGCTTTCATACGCCAGGCAGACTGTACAAGGACGCTTTTAGAAATCGCCGTGAATTTTTTGTCCCTTGCAAAATCTCACAGGTATGATAAAATATACATGGGTGTTACCAAAACGGGCAGCGGTTCGCCTTTTGCCAAAATGAGTACATTTTGAGAACTTCCAGTACCGATAGGAGGGGTCGTACCTATGGAAAGTAAAGCGAAAGGCAGGCACTATTTGGTGTTCGGAATAATTTTGGAGTTTGTCGGTATTGTAGTGACGGTTATCAGCATCATCGTCACAGTGATCAGTATCCGGCAGACCGGAAGAAATGAAAAACATCAAAAAAGCAGGCGAAAAATTTTTCGGATATCTGCAACCGACAACACTCCCTATTCGTTCTATGGGTGTAAGGATCACACACCGAACAGGATGAAAGGAGAGTAAATTATGTTGGAGGATTTTATCAGGCGCCTGCTCCAGGCGGTCATCGAATCATTTCCAATAGACGAGGCGAAAAAGGCGGACATGCTGCAGAGCATTATGGGCCGGGACAAAAGAGAGGAGGAACAATAAATTATGTATTGTACTTTTTGTGGGAAACAAATCGCGGATGATGCCGTATCTTGCCCGTACTGCGGAAAGACAGCTCTTCAGGGAGACGAGATGGAAAAACTGGTGGCCGCGGCCCGCATGGGCGATCAGGATGCTGTCAGCGCTTTATATGAAAAGACTTACAGCAAGGTCTATTACACCGTCAAGTCCATGATCAAGGATGAGGACGCGGTGTTTGATATCATACAGGATACTTACATAAAAGCATTCGCCCATCTGGACAGCTTCCAGGGTGACACGAAGTTCCTGCCCTGGGTACGGCAGATTGCCGCCAACACGGCCCGGGATTGGCTGAAAAAGAAGCGTCCCACGCTGTTTTCGGAGCTGAACTCAGACGACGGGCAGGATACGCCCGTGGAGGAACTGTTCCCGGATGAACGCGGCGAAAATCTCCCGGATCAGGTCATTGACCGGAAGGAGACAAAGCGTCTGCTCCGTGAGATCATCGAGGAACTGCCGGAGGATCAGCGCGCCGCCATCGGTATGTTCTACTACGAAGAACTGTCGGTAAAAGAGATTGCCGCCGCTATGGACGTCTCCGAGAGCGCAGTCAAGAGCCGGCTGATGTACGGACGCAACAAAATCGAAAAGAAGGTCCGGGAACTGGAGAAGCAGGGCACGAAGCTTTACA
>JAMPFR010000066.1 GCA_023664365.1 Acetatifactor muris
GTGATGTCGATAAGGGGAATGCCGATCAAGGTATTATTCAGCGTTTCCTTAGAAAAGAAACAGATTAGAAAAGAAGATAGAGAATAAGAAAAGGAGAGACAGACTATGACAAGATTTGAATCGGCAAAGGAGATCTACAGTTCATGGGGAGTGGATGTGGAAAAAGCAATGGAAAGGCTGGCAGAGCTTCCCGTTTCCCTGCACTGCTGGCAGGGGGACGACGTTATCGGCTTTGACCATGACGGCCCTCTGACGGGAGGGATTCAGACCACCGGCGATTACCCCGGAAAGGCGAAAACGCCGGATCAGCTTATGGCGGATATGGATAAGGCATTAAGCCTGATGCCCGGAAAGAAGAAGCTGAACCTGCATGCTTCCTATGCGATCTTTGAGCCGGGAGAGTTTGTTGACAGAGACAAAATCGAGCCCAGGCACTTTAAAAAGTGGGTGGAGTTTGCAAAGGAACGCGGTATGGGCATTGACTTTAACCCTACCTTCTTTTCCCATCCGAAGATGAAGGACGGCCTGACATTAAGCAGCCCGGACGAAGAAATCAGAAACTTCTGGATTAACCACGGAAAAGCCTGTATCCGCATTTCACAGTATTTTGCGGAGGAGACGGGAATCCCCTGCGTTATGAATATCTGGACGGGAGACGGTTTTAAGGATGTTCCGGCAGACCGTATGGGCCCCAGGATGCGTTATAAGGATTCCATTGAGCAGATATTATCGGAGCCCTTTGACAGGAGTAAGGTGAAGCCCTGCGTGGAGTCCAAGGTATTCGGCATCGGCGTCGAGGCATATACTGCGGGAAGCGCGGAGTTTACCTTGAGCTTTGCGGCTACTCATGAGGGCTGCCTGCCGTTGATGGATAACGGACATTACCATCCCACAGAGGTGGTTTCCGACAAGATTCCGGCCCTGCTCTGCTTTTTCCCGGAAATCGCGCTGCACATTACCCGGCCCATCCGTTGGGACAGCGATCATGTGGTGCTTTTTGATGATGAGACAAAGGAGATGGCAAAGGAAATTGTGCGCTGTGACGCCCTGGGACGGGTTTATATGGCGCTGGACTATTTTGATGCAAGCATTAACAGGGTATCGGCCTGGGCAGTGGGCTTCAGAAGCTGGCAGAAAGCGCTGCTGGCGGCGCTTTGTACGCCCAACGGGAGGTTGAAGGAACTTCAGGATAAAGCAGGCTTCACACAGCTGATGGTGGAGCAGGAGGCGGTTAAGCTGCTGCCCTTGGGGGACGTCTGGGAAGAGTACTGCCGTCGTCAGGGCGTTCCGGCAGATAAGGATTTCTTTGCGGAAGTGAAGAAGTATGAGGATGAGGTTCTTCTGAAGAGGGAAGCGTGAAAGAAAAATGAAATGAGCCGGGGGCGTAACAGAAAAGAGTAACGAAAACAGTAACGAAAACAGGAGGGATCGTACAATGAGCAGCATTACAGACATAAAGGTTCTGCAGGATTATATCCGCATGTGCTCCGACGGCGTGGCGCTGGGGTGGCACGAAAGGAACGGCGGGAATCTGACTTACCGCATGAAAGAGGAAGAAGTGGAGCAGTGTCGTCCCTTTTTCCGGGAACAGCCCGGTGAATGGGTATCCATGGGCGTACAGGCTGATAATCTGAAGGGGGAGTATTTTATTGCCACCGGAAGCGGAAAGTATTTAAGAAATGTGGAGTTGGAACCACAGAATAACATCTGCATTCTGGAGATCAACCAGGCGGGGGATTCCTGGCGCATTGTCTGGGGACTGGAAAACGGCGGAAAGCCCACCAGTGAATTCCCCAGCCATTACATGAACCACTCCGTGAAAAAGCGGGTGACAGGCGGTGCAAACCGGGTCATCTATCATGCCCATCCCCCCTATGTGGTGGCGCTGAGCTATATTCTGCCCCTGTCTGCGGAGGCCTTTACCAGGCTGTTGTGGAAGAGCGAGACAGAGTGCTGCGTGGTGTTTCCGGACGGGGTGGGAGTCGTGCCCTGGATGGTGCCGGGGGGCGCGGACATTGCCCGGGCCACCTGTGCGGAGATGGAAAAATATGACGCGGCGGTATGGGCCTTCCACGGACTCTTTGTGTCGGGGCCGGATTTTGACACAGCATTCGGTCTGATGCACACCATTGAAAAGGCGGCTCAGATTGCCTGCATTACCTTGGCGGCAAACGGCGGCAGAAAAACCCGCCAGTGTATTACCGATGACAATCTTCGGGCCATAGGCAGGGAATTCGGCGTGACGCTGAATGAGGAGATACTGAATTACCGGTCTGACGAGGAATTGTTTGTGTAAGGAGGGTGCGGAAATGTTTGAGGGGACAAACCAGAAGGGAAAGATAGACGCTGAGTTTGAATACGGTTGGTATATGGAGTCTATTGAGCTTCACTGCGAAGGTGTGGAGGATAAGGCCAGAGAAGTCTTGTGGGGAATGTTCCGGGGGGTGCTGCGGTTTGTCACCGGGTACCGATGGCTGGACGAATGCCCTACGGGAATCGACCTGAAAGGTATTAATGTCACTGCGGTTGCCCAGCAGAATGATGCGGGGAAGAACCACCACGATATTCTGGGAAACTGGGATATTGTGTTTACCTTTACGCCCTGCGGGGACAGCAATGCAAAGGTGACGACCAAAAACACGCTTATAAGCATCCGGAAGAGCATGGAGCGGTATGTCAGGGCAAGATATGACCTGAAGGAGCCGGAGGATTTGAGTCTGATCCTGCTGGAGCAGCAGAGAAAGGAACTGATAGAAAAGCACTTTGTTGGAATAGCGGATTAATAAACATAAAAGGAGGCATGGTTATTGAAGAAGAACGAATTGTATCTGAATGAGTATGCAGAATTGTGCAGGGAGGCTGACAGGCTGGAGCCTCAGATGTTTGAGCGGTATGAGGTACAGCGGGGGCTGCGGGACAAAAACGGAAACGGTGTTGTCACCGGACTGACAAATATATCAAGGATTGATTCCTTTAAGATGGTGGACGGAGTGAAGACGCCCTGTGAAGGAAAGCTGTGGTATCGGGGCTATGACTGTATTGAACTGGTAAAGGGCTTTCGGGGAAAGCATGCCGGTTTTGAGGAGGTGGCCTATCTCCTTTTGTTCGGGCAGCTTCCCAATGCGCAGCAGATGAAAGAATTCAGGGATATACTGGCGTCCAACAGAACCCTTCCCACCAATTTTACCAGGGACGTTATTATGAAGGCGCCCAGCAGCGATATAATGAACTCTCTGACAAGGAGCGTACTGACCCTTGCTTCCTATGATAAAAACTGCAGTGATACCACCATTGAGAATGTGCTGCGCCAGTGTATGGCATTGATCGGTGTGTTTCCCATGCTGGCCGTGTACGGGTATCACGCTTACAATCACTATCAGAATGATGAAAGTATGTACATACATCGTCCCTCCCGCAGGCTGTCCACGGCGGAAAATCTGTTGATGATGCTGCGCCCTGACAAGAAATATACGGAGCTGGAGGCAAAGGTGCTGGATATTGCGCTGGTGCTGCATATGGAGCACGGCGGCGGAAATAACTCCACCTTTACCACCCGTGTGGTAACGTCCTCCGGATCCGACACTTACTCTGTCATTGCGGCGGCCCTTTCTTCCCTGAAAGGCCCCAAGCACGGCGGCGCCAACATCAAGGTGGTAGAAATGATGCGGGACATAGGGGAAAATGTGTCCGACTGGGAGGATGAGGATGCAGTCAGGGCGTACCTGAAAAAGATATTGAACCGTGACGCCTTTGACCGTAAGGGCCTGATTTACGGTATGGGACACGCGGTGTATTCCCTTTCCGACCCAAGGGCCCAGGTGTTTAAAGGCTTTGTACAGATGCTGGCGGAGGCAAAAAACAGAGACAGGGATTTTGCCCTGTATTCCATGATTGAGCGTATTGCACCCCAGGTCATTGCGGAAAAAGCCCATATTTACAAGGGCGTCAGCGCCAACGTGGACTTTTACAGCGGTTTTGTGTACAGTATGCTGGAGATCCCGTTGGAAATGTATACTCCCATCTTTGCCATTGCCAGGATTGTGGGCTGGAGCGCCCACAGAATTGAGGAGCTTATCAACATGGATAAGATTATCCGCCCCGCCTACAAGAGCGTTATGGGGGAGCGGGAGTATGTGGCGCTGGAGGACAGATAGCTGTGAACAGCGCTGCGGCATCTGTCCGCGGGATTGCTTTTGCGGGTTATTTTGTTCTTGCGTGTATGGCCCGGAACGGACAGTCAATACTATATAAATGAGGCTTAAAATCTATATGGGAACAGTGCTTGACTATATAAAAGAATACGGGAAATATTCCTTTGGGGAGAAACCCATGACGGAGGTGGACAGTCTGGCGCTCTGCCAGTTGTCCTACCTGAAGTTTGACGGGATGGTGCCGGGCGTGAAAGAGCGCTGCCCTTCCGTCACGCTGGAGAGTCTGAAAGAGCATCCGGATTACGAGAAGCTTTTTGCGGATGTGCGCTATGAGGAGGTCAACAGAGCGCTGATTGAGGGAATGTTGGCGGAAAAGCGGTTTCGGGATTTACGGCTGAACTGTTATGTCAATGAAATTGAGACAGAGTGCGAGACCCAGTTTTCCGCAGTCACCTATACCTTAAACGATGGGACTGTGTATGTGGCGTACCGGGGAACGGACGAGACAATCGTGGGCTGGAAAGAGGATTTCAATATGGCCTTCCTTTCGCCGGTGCCGGGGCAGGCGTACGGCGTGGAATACCTGAACGCGGTGGCCGCCCGGGTTCGGGGCCCATTTTATCTGGGCGGGCATTCCAAGGGCGGAAATCTTGCGGTGTACAGCGCAATGAACTGCGGGCAGGAGATTCAGGGCAGGATTCTGAAAATCTTCAGTCTGGACGGGCCGGGCTTTCGGCCGGAGGTGCTGGAGGCCTGCCACTACGACAGGATAGCGGACAGGGTGGTGAAAATCCTGCCTCATTCATCCCTGGTGGGTATGCTGTTTGAGTCGGATATGCGCTTTCAGGTGGTGGAAAGCAAGACCTTCGGACTGATGCAGCACGACCCTTATACCTGGCTGGTAGAGGGAGACCATCTGAAGGAGGTCAACGACATCTATGAGCGCAGGCGGGAAATGGACAACACGTTAAACACCTGGATTCTGTCCTTAAGCGAGGAGCAGCTGAAAACCTTTGTGGATACGCTGTTCCAGGTAATATCCGCCTCCCAGGCCGACAATCTCATAGATATGACGGCGGAGTGGAAGCGGAGTATGAACGGAATCATCAGAGCCCTGAAGGAGATAGACGAGGATACGGCGAAAATACTGCGGGCAGTGATCAAGGCGCTGTTTGACGTTGCTTCACAAGTAAGGAAACAAAACAGGCCAGGACGGCCCCGCCGGAAAGGGTAGCTTTTTGGGGGTCAAGACGTTCCGGGTGCCACTGTACGCCCAGAATGGGAAGGCTTTCATGGGCGATTGCTTCCGGGCAGCGATCCAGAGGACAGTACTGTATGATTTTGAGTCCCGCGCCGGGCCTGCCCACAGACTGGTGGTGGGCGCTGTTGATGACTGCTTCCCCGCCGCACAGGGGATACAGCCAGGATTCTTTTTCTATGACGGTGGGATGATATTGGTCACCGTCATTATATTTGTGAAAACCTGCGGTGGGAAGATCCTGTATGACAGTACCGCCCAGTCCCACGTTGATGACCTGCATGCCCTTGCAGATGCCCAGGATGGGCATTTTGTTCCGAAGGCACAAATCAAAGGCCTGGAACTGCAGAACATCCAGTTCCGTGTCAATGTTGCGGGAAGCCCGGTTTCTCTCTCCGAAGAAGGCGGGCGTGATATCGCCGCCGCCGGGGAGAATCAGGGCGTCGCAGCCCGCAATTTCTCCCAAATTCAAAGTAACCAGCGGCTCTATGCCGCTGTCAGCCACATAGCGGACATAGTTTTCCGTGGCGGCCTTTTTCCCTGCAATTGCAATTTTCATTTGTCTAACCTCTCATGGGAACCGTTTTATCAGTATATGTTGAGAGGTATGGAAAAATCTGTTATACTTGAAAAAAATCTTCCGGAAATCGGAGGCCTGTATTTTATGAAGAACAGAAAAATAAAACAGGAAAGCGTATTGCTGCTGCTGTCCTTTTGGCTGCCGGTGGCGGTTATGATCGTGCTTTTTATCGTAAACGGTATTTATCCCTTTGGGGGCAGGAGCTTTCTGTCCGGTGACCTGTACCACCAGTATATGCCCTTTTTCAGCGAGCTTCTCCATAAGGTGAGGGGCGGCGAGGGTCTGGACTTTTCCTTTCATGTGGGAATCGGTTCTAATTTCCTGGCTCTTTTTGTCTATTATCTCGCCAGTCCCTTTCATATTTTGGCGCTGCTTATAGGGGAAGGGCATCTGGTAGAGTTCATCGGTTATCTTGTAGTCTTTAAGACCGGGTTGTGCGGTCTGACGGCCTGTTATTATTTTCAGAAGCACTTTGAGACAAAGGATGGAGCAGTGCTGTTGTTCTCCATGTTTTACGGGTTCTCCGGGTTTATGGCGGCGTATAATTACAACATTATGTGGCTGGACTGCATCTGGCTGCTGCCCTTGATTCTGCTGGGACTGGAGCGGCTGGTGAAGGAGGGGAAATGCGGACTGTACTGCCTGACGCTGGCATTTTCCATTTTTACGAATTTTTACCTGTCCATTATGATATGTATTTTCCTGGTATTGTATTTTGCAGTGCTTCTGGTGACGGAACGGAAAAACCGCCTGGGCAGCGTGGGGCGTTTCGCGCTGTTTTCCCTTCTGGCGGGAGGAATGGCGGCAGTCCTGCTGATCCCGGAGGTCTGTGCCATTTTGCAGACGGACTTTGGAGAGACGGTATTTCCGGAGAAGGTGGAGTCCTATTTTTCCGTGCTGGATATGCTGGCAAGACACTGCGTCTGTGTCTACACGGAAAGGGGACTGGATCACTGGCCCAATATCTACTGCGGCAGCGCGGTGCTGATGCTGATTCCCATGTATTTAATGAACCGGCGGATTTCCATTCGGGAGAAGTTCTGCAGGCTGGCGCTGGCCGGTTTTATGCTGCTCAGCTTTTCCACCAATATTTTGAATTTTATCTGGCACGGCCTGAACTACCCTGATTCGCTGCCTGCCAGGCAGTCCTTTCTGTATGTGTTTCTGGTGCTGACTATGTGCTATGAGGCGTATCACCGTCTGCAGGAGGCGGAGGAGCAGCAGATCTTGTATGGCTATCTCTGTGCCGTGGGCTTTTTGCTGTTCTGTGAAAAATTTATTGACCATGAGGATTTTGAACTGGGAGTAAAGCTGCTGACATTGCTGTTTGTCACCATGTATGCGGTGCTGCTGTACCTGTACCGGACGAAACGAAAAGAGACGGTGCGGCTGGGGGTTACGGCGGCAGCGGTGGCGCTGGTGCTGGCGGAATGCGGCATCAATACCTGGGATACCAGCATCGGAACCACGGATCGGGCTGCCTACCTGAATCAGCAGGAGGACTACAAAGCTTTGTATGAACTGACACGGGAGAGGACAGAAGGCTTTTACCGGGTGGAAAAGTTCACCCGGAAGACCAAGAATGACGCAACGCTGACAGGATATCCTTCCGCCAGTGTGTTTTCCTCCACCATGAATTCGGATGTTATGGATTTGTATAAAAGGCTGGGAATGCGCCACAGCAAGGTATACTACTGCTTTGACGGCGCCACGGGGCTTACCTCCGCCCTGCTGAATGTAAATTACATGTTCGGGGAGTCGGAGACTTACGAATGCGGTCTGTATACCCGGCTTGCCCGGAGCGGGGATATTTTCCTCTATGAGTGCAATGGGACCCTTCCCTTTGGCTATGTGGCGCCTGTCGGGTTTGATATACCGGAAGGATACGAGAATCAGGCCATGAGTCTCCAGAACCGGATTGCACGGGAGCTTGGGGCGTCAGGACAGCTGTTCCATAAAGCGGAGAAGTCTGAGAAGGGGGACGACATAGGGTTTACGCCAGAGGAGGGCGGCGTCTATTATGCGCTGGTGACGGCGTCGGGAACCGGCAAGATCCGGTGTGTCGGCGGCAGCCGGGACGAGGAAACCTTTGGGGATTTGAAAAGAGGATGTATCCTGTATCTGGGATATTTGGAGAAGGGTCAGACCATTACTCTGACAAATGGGGATGAGAAGGACGAAACGCCGAAGATATCGGCGGATATTTACCGGATGGATGAGGAAGTGCTGGGCCAAACTCTGGCGGCGCTGTCGGAAAGGCACCTGGAAAACGTGGCGTGGAAGAGCAATTTTGTCTCCGGCCGGATTACCCTGGAGGAGCCGGGACGGCTGATTCTGTCGGTGCCTTACGAGGATGGCTGGACAGTGAAGATAAACGGTGAAAAGGCGAAAGCAGAACTGTTCGGCGGCTGTCTCATGGCCTTTGACCTGGAGCCCGGAGATTATGAGTTGGAGATGACATACCGCCCGGCAGGGGCTGTGGCAGGGATGATTGTCACATTGGTGAGTATTGCCGTGTTTGCAGGAGTGATGGCGTCGGGGAAGGTGATGAGGAGACGGAAAGGTGAAGAGACGGAAAGGTGAAAAAGAGGCGAAAAGCCATATAAACGGAATATTGAAGAAAACATCCGCGCAGGTTGGAAAAGGATAAACGGAATAGTACAATAAAAAGATAGTAAGATAAGGCAGATAGTAAGATAAGGCGGAGGTGTGAATTATGAAATATGATGTGATTATTGTAGGGGCAGGCCCCGGAGGAATCTTTTCGGCATACGAGCTGATGAAGCTTGCGCCGGAGCTTAAGGTGGGGGTATTTGAGGCGGGACATTCCCTGGAAAAGCGTCACTGTCCCATTGACGGGGAGAAGGTGAAAAGCTGTATCGGCTGCAAATCCTGCTCCATTATGAGCGGCTTTGGGGGCGCAGGGGCATTCTCCGACGGAAAATATAATATTACCAACGACTTCGGAGGCACCCTGTATGAGTATATAGGAAAAAAGGAAGCCATCGAGCTTATGAAGTATGTGGACGGCATCAACATGGAGTACGGCGGTGAGGGAACCAAGATGTATACCACTGCGGGAACCCATTTTAAGAAGCTGTGTCTGCAGAACAAGCTGAATCTGTTGGATGCTTCCGTCCGCCACCTGGGTACGGACATCAACTTCGTAGTGTTGGAAAACCTGTATGGAGCCATGAAGGACAGGATAGATTTCTATTTTGATACGCCGGTGGACAGGATAGAACTGGCGGAGAACGGTTACAGGATATTCTGCGGCAGCGATTCCTATGAGTGTGAGAAATGTATTGTTTCCGTGGGGCGCAGCGGCAGCAAGTGGATGGAGAAGGTGTGCAGGGAACTGGAGATCCCTACAAAGTCAAACCGGGTGGACATAGGCGTGCGGGTGGAACTTCCGGCGGTGATTTTTTCCCACCTGACGGACGAACTGTATGAGAGCAAGATCGTGTACCGCACGGAGAAATTTGAGGACAATGTGCGCACCTTCTGCATGAACCCATACGGCATTGTGGTAAACGAGAATACAAACGGCATTGTCACCGTAAACGGACACAGCTATGAGGATGTGGAGAAGCGGACGGAGAACACAAACTTCGCCCTTCTGGTGGCAAAGCATTTTTCGGAGCCTTTTAAGGACAGCAACGGCTACGGCGAGAGCATTGCCAGGCTTTCCAATATGCTGGGAGGCGGCGTGATCGTGCAGCGGTTCGGGGATCTGGTGAGAGGCCGGAGGAGTAATTTAAAGCGTATTGAGGAGGGGCTGGTGCAGCCTACCCTGGCGGCCACCCCCGGAGATTTGAGCCTTGTGCTGCCGAAGCGTATCCTGGACGGCATTATCGAAATGATCTACGCCCTGGACAAGATAGCTCCCGGCACTGCCAATGACGATACCTTGCTGTATGGCGTGGAGGTGAAATTTTATAATATGGAAGTGGAGATCGACGGGAATCTGGAGAGCTGCCACAAGGGGCTTTATATGATCGGGGACGGCAGCGGCGTCACCCATTCCCTGTCCCATGCTTCCGCCAGCGGCGTGTATGTGGCGAGGCAGTGCGCACGGAATGAAGATTAAGAAAATCTAAGTCATTCCGGAGTGAGTGATTATATGATAGCAGGAGGACAGTATGCGTACAGAGGACATTGTATTGACGGTAAAGGGCGGGGAACTGCTGCTTCGGAATCCCCGGAGGGAGGATGCGGAGATGATGCTGGCAGACTTAAAAAAGGTCTGCGGGGAGACCCGGTATCTTGTGAAGGAGCCGGAGGAAATCACCATGACCATAGAAGAGGAAGAAGGATTTATACAGCGGCAGAATGATTCGGAAAACAGTATTATGCTGTTGGGATTTTTAAACGGGAAATATGTGGGGAACTGTTCCCTCATGGGAAACGGGCCCCGCAGATATCGGCACCGGGTAGGGGTAGGTATTGCTCTTTTACAGGAATTTACAGGGCTTGGCATCGGACGGGCCATGATAGATGCACTGCTGAAGATTGCCGGGGAGAAAGGCTTTGAACAGGCGGAGCTGGAGGTGGCGGCGGACAATGAGCGGGCGCTGCGGCTGTACAGGGATATGGGCTTTGAAATCTACGGCACTCTGCCGGACAATATGAAATATCAGGACGGCACCTATGCAGATGTATACTGGATGATGAAGAAGCTGCGGCAAAAGAGTGAGAAGAATTTCTAATGCTCATGCCAGAGGGCATTTCGCAAAGAAATTCTACGGCGCAAGGAAGCGCCTGCTCACACTGAAGAATCGCAAGGGAAGCGACTCTTCTCGGAGTCGTCAGACTCCGTGGGATTGGTTTGTGCAGGCATGACGGTGTAGAAAAGAGAGGATGGGAGATCATATGAAGAAGAAAAGGGTTTGCTTGTTCACAGTAATCGTACTTGCAGTTCTGCTGGGTATATACGGGCTCTGCACCTATATTTCCTTCCGTGGCAGGGGCCTGGAGCAGGGACTTGTGGGCCAGGTCCCGGAGGACGCATATCCTGCCTGGGATAGCTTTAACAGCAGTCAGAAGGTTTCCGAGCTGGAGCGTGAGACTGTGAATGAAAAGGGACTGTCCCTTTCCAGGGTATATCTGATTGAGCGGGCAAATCATTATCAGATACGCTTTCGGATCGGTAGCAGGATACCTTTTATACATCCGAAGCTGCTGGAGGATACCCGTTGGATCGTGGAGGATTCTGAAGGCAGCAGTTATACCTCGGATATGGTGGTCTATGCGGAGCAGGTCGCAGGACTGAACTGTATCAACGTGACCCTGATATTGGACGGGGAAGAATATGCGAAGCTGGCGGGAAAGAGCTTGTATATCACAGCTGCCTGCGCTGAAGAAGGAAAAGAGCAGGCGGACAGGGAAAGCAGTTATGCTTATCTGGAGGCAGAAATAAGCTGTGAATGAGTTGGCTGCAAAATAGGTAATGAATGCGGGTAAGGAAAAGGAGGCTGTGAAAGAAGTTATGAAGGAAGCAGCAGAAAATGGAATGGAGATAAAGGAGATATGCGAAGCCGGGCGGAAGCGGGAGATTGCCCGTGAAATACTGGAGGCACTTCCTGAGTGGTTCGGCATACCGGAGGCAAGGGAGACCTATATTGAGGAAAGCGGGGAGCAGATTTTCTTTGGGGCGATGGAAAGTGGGAATCCAAGAGGGTTTCTGTGCCTGAAGGAGACAGGAAGGGATACGGTTGAACTGGCGGTGATGGGAGTGCGGAAAGAGCTTCACCGCAGGGGAATCGGAAGGCGGCTGTTCGAGGCTGCAAAGGAACGGGCCTCTCAGGCAGGATATTCTTTTTTGCAGGTGAAAACCGTGGCCATGGGGCATTATCCGGAGTATGATGCTACAAATCAATTTTATCTCAGTCTGGGCTTCCGGGAATTCGAGGTGTTTCCCACGCTGTGGGATGAATGCAATCCCTGTCAGATATATGTTATGACGCTGGGGAAAATGTAGGCGGAGAAACCGACCGGTATGAACAGGCAAATGTCTGTTATCCGATTAAGTCGGGCAGAGATAGGAAGGAGAACCAATGCGGGGCGAGAAGGAAATACTTGACCTGATTCTGGAAATCGGGGAACGGGACGAGAGAATCAGAGGGGCTTACATGAACGGCTCCCGGACCAACCCCAACGTCCCCAAAGATATTTTTCAGGATTATGATGTGGTCTATGTGGTGGGGGAGACGGAGAGCTTTATACAGGACAAAAGCTGGATTCGGCAGTTCGGGGAGATTCTGTACATGCAGTTGCCAGACGAATGCCCCGACGAGGGGACGGATATTTCCCGGAGTTATGGATGGCTGGTGCAGTTTGCGGACGGAGTCAGGATAGATCTGCATGTGGAGACAGTGGAGAAGACCCTGGCGGACGGCTTTCCGGATTCTTTGACGGTGATTCTGATGGACAAGGACAATCGTTTTCCCAAATTACCGGAATCCAATGACAGCGGTTATCATGTCAGAAAGCCCGATGGGCAAAGGTATGCCTGTGTGTGCAATGAATTCTGGTGGTGCCTGAACAATGTGGCAAAGGGCCTGTGGCGTGGAGAAATGCCCTACGTTCAGGATATGGTGAATTTTCATGTGCGGAAGCAGCTGGAGACAATGCTGTCCTGGAAGGTGGGAATCCTGACCGATTTCAGCGTCAGTGTGGGGAAATCCGGAAAGTATATGTATCGGTGGCTGGACAGAAAAGAGTGGGAGACCTATCTTTCCACCTGGTTTTCCGCAGACTTAAGTGAAGGCTGGGAGGCAGTTTTCAGAATGTGCGATCTGTTCCGACAGACCGCGGAGTATGTAGGCCGAGAGCTTGGATACGATTATAATGCGCCGGAGGGAGCCAACAGCCGCAGTTATCTGGAGCATGTCCGCAGCCTGCCGAAGGACGCGGCGGGAGTGTATTCCCGCGAGCAATGAGCCAAACGGCCATGCTTGCATGGACATTTGGCGAATGCCGCGAGGGTCAATACCCCGTTGCTTGCAGCGGGGTTATTGACTAAGTGTATTTATAGAGAACGGGAACTTTTGGCAGAAATGGTCGTCTTATACAGCAGATGGAGGTGAATACCATGGCGAAGCTTCGGCTGGGAATTTACGCGGCGGCGCATTTCCTGGTGGATCTGGGCTGTGCGCTGCTGCTTTTGGGGCGGATCTGTCCCGACTGGAATCCGGGCGCGGCGATTCTGCTGTATAATCTGTTTGCCTTTGCGGTACAGATGCCCATCGGGCTGTTGGCGGACAGGCTGGGGCGGTGTCATCTGTTTGCGTCTGCCGGCTGTCTGCTGGTGCTGTCGGGATGGGCGCTGCCGCCGGGATTGGCAGCTGTGACTGCGGCAGGCTTGGGCAACGCGGCATTTCATGTGGGAGGCGGACTGAATACCCTGAATGAAAGCGGCAGGCGGGCAGGTCCCCTGGGGCTGTTCGTTTCGCCCGGAGCCTTCGGCGTGTATCTGGGCGGGATTCTGGCGTTTTCGGAGCGTCCGGGAGCAGCTGCGGCTTTGCCTCTGACAGTCTGTGCTGCATTGGCCGCCGCCGCAGTGATTTTGCGGCGGTTTGGACGTGGGACAGACAACGCAGAGCTGGCTATGCCCCGGGGCGGGTTTACCCTGTGGGGCGGGGCGGCGTGTCTGCTGCTGGTGGTCATTTTCCGTTCCCTGCTGGGACTGGCGGCAAATCTGCCCTGGAGGGCGGATTTCGGCTGGCTGGCGGTCTGCGCCGTGGCGGGGGGAAAGGCGGCGGGAGGGTATCTGGCTGACCGGTTCGGTATGTTTCCGACGGCCATGACAAGCTTGTGCCTGTCTGCTGTCTGTTTTCTGGGGGGAAGCTATCCGGCAGCAGGGTTGGGGGCGCTGTTCCTGTTCAACGTGACTATGCCCCTGACGCTATGGGCTATGGCTCGGCTTTTTCCGGGCATGAAGGGGTTTTCCTTCGGCCTGCTGACTTTTGGTTTGTTTCTGGGGTTTCTGCCGGTTTATTTTGAGTGGGGCAGCTTTGAACCGGCGGCGCTGGCAGCGGGGACGTTTTTGTCTCTGCCGCCTCTTATCTGGGGCTTAAGGCAGGCGGAAGGGAGGAAAGATGGGGTTAGTTGATTTTGCGCTTCCGCTGGCGCTGACGCTTGCTTTTGAGGGAGTGTTTGCCCTGGTGTGGGGACTGCGGCGCAGGGATCTGCTGCTGTTGGTGCTGGTGAACGTGCTGACAAATCCGGCGGTGGTGCTGCTCCATGCCCTGTTCCCCGGCAGGGTCGTCACTGCAGTCCTGGAGTTGGGAGCCGTGGCGGTGGAAGGAGGGTGTTACAGCAGGCTGGGCAGCGCTGTCCGCCGTCCCTGGCTTTTCTCCCTGTGCGCCAATGGCTTTTCCTTCTGCCTGGGACTTGCAGCAGATTTTTTTATATAGGGCAGCCAGGTGACTTGGGTTTATTCCCGCGAGCAATGAGTCAAAGTCATGCTTGCATGACCTTGACGAATGCCGCGAGGGTCAATGCCCCGTCAGCTTGCTGCGGGGTAATTGACTCCCGTGGGCAATGGGCCAAAGCCCACAAAATCTTGGTGAATGCGGCAAGGAGGATGTGTATGAATAGAACGAAGAAAGTATTGATTTGTCTGCTGTCTGTATGCCTGTTGTCCCTGGGGCTTCTGCCTGCAAGGGTTCATGCGGATGTGTTGATAGAACCTGACGACAGCTTTTGGAAAGCGCACCAGAACGACTGTGAGTATCTCTACCGGACTTACACGGTCAACGGCGCCGACGGGTATGCCATTGTGTGGGAGAGCCCTGTTTCCACCCGGCAGAAGGAGGTGCTTGCCAACGGCGAGTCGGTTTGGAGCAACTGGCATTATACCGACGAAAAGGGGGAGATCTGGTGTGCCGTTATGACCGGCGAGATGACCGGGCAGGGCTATGAGAAGGTAGAAGGCTGGATCAGGACTTCAGACTGCCTGGTAAATCCGGATTACATCAGCTTCCGGGAAGCTCATGAGCAGGAATTTACGGAGTACGATCCGGCTTATGACAGGGCGCTGGAGGGCCTGGAGACAGTGGTGCTCTGGTCTTACCCCTGTTCCGGAATCGTGAAGGCGGACAGCATGGACGCCGAGGGGCTTCGGAATAGGCAGTTTGACACCTGTTGGAGGGATTCCCGGGGCCGGATGTGGGCCTTTGTGGGTTATTGCTACGGCGTGAGAAATACCTGGATCTGTCTGGATGATCCGGCAAATCCTAATCTGGAGGCGGATACAGGAGCAGACAAGGATGTGATACCACAGGATGCGGTAATTTATCCCGCCGCGGATCCTCTGCCGGAGGTGAAAAGCGGCGTTACGGGGCTGACCATTGCCGCCGTGCTGGGGGTGGTGGCAGTGACAGGCTTATTGCTGTGGGTCTTTTTCGGCAGGAAGAAGCGGAAATAAACTGCTTGATTTTTCCTGTGGAATACAATACACTTTAAGAGCAGCTTCATCAGAAGCGGCTTTAAGAAAATCAGCGCGGAGGAGCAGAGGAATGAGTGTGCAGGAGTTTAAGCCCGTGAAGGAGGGCAAGGTACGGGAGATATATGACAACGGCGACAGTATGATTATGGTCGCCACGGACAGAATCAGCTGTTT
Source organism: Acetatifactor muris (assembly GCA_023664365.1). Classification (GTDB taxonomy): domain Bacteria; phylum Bacillota; class Clostridia; order Lachnospirales; family Lachnospiraceae; genus Acetatifactor; species Acetatifactor muris_B. The sequence goes on from JAMPFR010000066.1 coordinate 15,615, forward strand.
TGATGTTATTCTGAATAATAAGGTGGATAAAAAGGGAGCGGTTCTGACCCAGATGTCAAAGTTCTGGTTTGACATGACGGAGGACATTCTTCCCAACCATATGATTTCCGTGGATGTCAACGATATGCCGGAATTTTTCAGGCAGGAGCGGTTTGACGGCAACAGCATGATGTGTAAGAAGCTGACTATGATTCCGGTGGAGTGCATCGTGAGGGGCTATATTACGGGGAGCGGCTGGGCAAGCTATCAGAAGGACGGAACCGTCTGCGGCATCAGGCTTCCCGAAGGGCTGCAGGAATCGGATAAACTGCCTGAGCCGATTTATACCCCGTCTACCAAGGCGGAGCTTGGAGACCATGACGAAAATATCTCCTTTGAGCAGAGCGTGGAGTATCTGGAGAAGCGCTTCCCGGGGAAAGGCCGGGAGTATGCGGAGAAGCTGCGGGATTACACCGTTGCGCTCTATAAAAAGTGTGCGGACTATGCGCTGACAAAGGGAATCATCATTGCGGACACTAAGTTTGAGTTTGGTCTGGATGAAAACGGAAATATTGTTATCGGCGATGAAATGCTGACGCCGGACAGCTCCCGCTTCTGGCCTGCGGAGGGCTATGAGCCGGGGCACAGCCAGCCTTCCTTTGACAAGCAGTTTGCCAGGGACTGGCTGAAGGCAAATCCGGACAGCAACTGGACGCTGCCCCGGGAAATTGTGGATAAAACCATTGAAAAATATTTACAGGGCTATGAGCTTCTGACGGGGAAGCCGCTGGAGAAGTAATCGGACGGGCCGGATAAGCCTCCCGGGAGTGTGATGCTTTCGGGAGGCTTGCTGTACGGAACGGTAATTGAAAGGAGAAAGAGATGCGGGAATACAACGGGAAGACATACATTGAAAAGCAGCCTCACACCATGGAGGAGCTGCTGGAGATCGTTTCTATCCTCCGCAGTCCCCAGGGCTGCTCCTGGGACAGCGCCCAGACCCATGAATCCCTGCGGGAGTGTCTGGAGGAGGAAGCCGGCGAGGTAATTCAGGCGGTTGAGCGGAAGGATGATGAAAATCTGTGCGAGGAACTGGGAGATGTGCTGCTGCAGATACTTCTGCACTGCGAGATTGCCGGAGAGAGAGGCGCCTTTGGCTTTGAGGACGTGGTTCAGGGCCTGGCGGACAAGCTGATCCGCAGACATCCCCATGTGTTCGGGGACAGGAAACGGCCGGAGGATCCGGATGAGGCGCTGGCGCTCTGGAAAGAAGTCAAGCGGATGGAAAAGGAGCGGGACGGAAAGGCAGAGGGCTGAGGCTCCGCTTTAGATTGAGGAATTTAAAAAAATAAGGAATTTAAAAAAATAAGGAAAAACTTGGAGATTTTTTCTGATTGTGCTATACTTAATTTAAAGCTTATGTTATAATGTAAGCGCTTACATGAGGATGACATGGGAAGAATCCGGACAGGAGGTTTTTCCATGGATGTTAAAAAATGTGAGAAAGGAGAGGTGTGTTACAGTGGAACTGAGAACAGCAGTATCACCCAGAGATGTGAAGTATTATACCACAGAGCGCCTGCGGGAGGAATTTCTGATTCAGAATCTTTTCGTGCCCGGCGAAATCAAACTGGTATACAGCCACATTGACAGAATTATCACAGGAGCGGCGGTGCCGGTAAAGCCCCTTACCCTTACGGCGGGGGACGAGCTTCGGGCGGAGTATTTCTGCCAGAGGAGGGAACTGGGCGTCATTAACATCGGCGGAGCGGGAACCATTACCGTAGACGGCAAGGTGTATAAGGTTGGCTTCAAGGAGGCCATGTACATCGGCATGGGGTCAAAGGAGATTGTTTTTGCCAGCGATAACGAAGCCGAGCCCGCAAAGTTTTACATGAATTCGGCGCCTGCCCACAGGACCTGTCCTACCGTTCTGATTAAGCCGGAGGGGACTCCGGAGGAAGGCGTGGTTATCGTGAAGCCTGAAAACAAGGTAGAGCTGGGAAGCCTTGAGGATGCGAACCACAGGGTTATCTGTAAATATATCCTGCCCGGCCAGGTGGAAAGCTGCCAGCTGGAGATGGGAATGACGAAGCTGGAGCCCGGCAGCGTATGGAACACAATGCCCTGCCATACCCACGACAGGCGTATGGAGGTGTATCTCTATTTTGAGATGCCGGAGGACGCTTTTGTAATGCACTATATGGGCGAGCCCAATGAAACACGCCATATTGTAATGAGAAATGAGGAGGCCGTCATTTCCCCCAGCTGGTCCATTCATTCCGGCTGCGGTTCCAGAGCGTATACCTTTATCTGGGGCATGGTGGGAGAAAATCAGGATTTTGACGACATGGACGGCGTCGAGATGAAGGATCTGATGTGAAATGCAGTTGGATCTGCAGGCATAGCAGGCAAAAACATAAAAAACATTAAATAAAAAGGAGACAAAGAAATGGGAGATTATTTAAACTTTTCACTGGAAGGCAAAGTGGCTCTTGTAACAGGCGCATCCTACGGTATCGGATTTGCGATTGCTTCCGCGTACGCTGAGGCGGGCGCAACCATCGTTTTCAACGACATCAAGCAGGAGCTGGTGGACAAGGGCCTGGCGGCATATGCCGAGAAAGGCATCAAGGCCCACGGCTATGTCTGCGACGTTACCAACGAGGAAGCTGTCAACGCACTGGTTGCACAGATTGAGAAGGAAGTAGGCGTGATTGACATTCTGGTAAACAATGCCGGGATCATCAAGAGAATTCCCATGACCGAGATGACGGCGGCGGAGTTCAGACAGGTGGTGGACGTAGACCTGAATGCACCCTTTATTGTATCCAAGGCAGTTATTCCTTCCATGATTAAGAAGGGCCACGGCAAGATTATAAACATCTGTTCCATGATGTCCGAGCTGGGACGAGAGACGGTTTCCGCATATGCGGCGGCAAAGGGCGGCCTGAAGATGCTGACCAGGAATATCTGTTCCGAGTACGGCCAGTACAACATTCAGTGTAACGGCCTTGGACCCGGCTATATTGAGACCCCTCAGACGGCGCCTCTGCGTGAGATACAGCCCGATGGCAGCAGGCATCCTTTTGACCAGTTTATCTGTGCCAAGACGCCTGCCAACAGATGGCTGAAGGCGGAAGAGCTGACCGGCCCCGCCGTGTTCCTGGCTTCCGATGCCTCCAATGCGGTAAACGGCCATATCCTCTATGTGGACGGCGGCATTCTGGCTTACATCGGCAAGCAGCCGGAATAGTTAGGAGGCTAATTTGACATGAAGATTGCTTTGATAAATGAGAACAGCCAGGCGGCAAAAAACGAGATGATCTGCGCAACCCTGAAAAAGGTAGTGGAGCCCATGGGTCATGAGGTGTTCAACTACGGTATGTGCGGCGCAGAGGATCCTAATTCCTTAACTTATGTACAGAACGGCATTCTGGCAGCTGTACTGTTGAATTCCGGTGCGGCGGATTATGTGATTACCGGCTGCGGCACCGGCGAAGGAGCTATGCTTGCATGCAATTCCTTCCCGAAGGTGCTTTGCGGACACATTGAGTCCCCGCTGGACGCTTACTTGTTTTCCCAGGTAAATGACGGAAACTGTGTGGCCCTTCCCTTTGCAGAGAATTTCGGCTGGGGCGGCGAACTGAATCTGCAGTATATTTTTGAAAAGCTGTTCTGCGCCCCCGGCGGTGGTGGCTACCCTCCCGAGCGGGTGGAGCCGGAGCAGCGGAATAAAAAGATTCTGGACAAGGTAAAGGAGGTAACCCATACGGATATGGTTGCCATTTTGCAGAAGCTTGACCGGGATCTGGTGAAGGGAGCGCTTTCCGGAGAAAAATTCAAAGAGTATTTCCCTGCAAACTGCAAGTGCGATAAGATTGCGGCGGCAGTGGAGGAAATTTTGGCTTAAAGAGCGGAGTCGCGGATTGTTTGTGCCGCAGAGGCGGCGGAAAGAGGTAAGTAAATATGAATGCAGTATTAGAGCAGATCAGTAAAATCGGTATTGTTCCCGTTGTGAAAATCGACAGGGAGGAGGATGCTCTGCCCCTGGCAAAAGCATTGTGTGCAGGCGGGCTTCCCTGCGCGGAGGTAACCTTCCGTACCGGTGCGGCGGCAGGCGCCATCAAAATCATGACGGAAAATTTCCCGGATATGTGCGTGGGCGCAGGAACGGTCTTAAACGCGGAGCAGGTTGACGCGGCAGTGGCGGCGGGCGCTAAATTCATCGTAAGCCCCGGCCTGAACCCCAAGACCGTAAAGTATTGTATTGACAAGGGTGTGCCCATTACTCCCGGCACGTCCAGCCCTTCGGATATTGAGCAGGCTATTGAGTTCGGCCTTGACGTGGTGAAGTTTTTCCCTGCGGAGCAGTCCGGGGGACTGGCAAAGATTAAGGCTATGGCGGCGCCTTATGTGAACATGAAGTTTATGCCTACCGGCGGCGTCAATGCGAAGAACCTGACATCTTATCTGGATTTTCCCAAGATCATTGCCTGCGGCGGCTCCTGGATGGTTCCCGGGGATTTAATCAACGAGGGAGCCTGGGACAAGATCGAGGCTCTGACAAGAGAAGCGGTACAGACCATGCTTGGTTTTGAACTGGCTCATGTGGGTATCAATGCTGCAAATGAAGAGGAAGCCATGAAGGCGGCAAACCGCTTTGCGTTCCTGTTCGGTATGCCTGCAAAGGTGGGTAACAGCTCCATATTTGCGGGGACCGCAGTAGAGGTAATGAAGACTCCCTTCAAGGGCGCCAACGGACATATTGCAATTCGTACCAACTATATTGAGAGGGCAGTGAATTACATGAGCACCGTTCTCGGCGTGGAGTTTGAGGAGCCCAAGAAGGATGACAAGGGTAAGTACAAGGCCATCTACCTGAAGGAAGAGGTAGGCGGATTTGCAGTACATCTGGTGCAGAAGTAAGGCTTCCGTGAGTCAGAAGGAGAGACTAAGGCTGCAGAGAGGCGGAGAAGGCCTCTTCTTGAGGGGGCTTCCGGGGAAAAGAAATAAGGAAAAGGGGAATTGATAACAATGGCAAAGGTAATAACCATGGGTGAGATCATGCTGAGACTGTCCACCCCCAATTTTGAGAAATTTATTCAGGCCGACGAGTTTGACATCAACTACGGCGGCGGAGAGGCAAACGTAGCGGTGTCTCTGGCAAATTACGGACATGAGGCGGAGTTTGTAACTGCCGTTCCGGCAAACGAGATCGGCGAGTGCGCGGTAGCGGCGCTGAGGAAGTACAATGTAGGTACAAAGCACATTGCAAAGTGTGGCGAGAGGCTGGGCATCTATTTCCTGGAGAGCGGTTCTTCCATGAGACCCTCCAAGGTGGTGTATGACAGAGCCCATTCTTCCATTTCTACGGCGACGGCTGCGGATTTTGATTTTGACGACATCTTTAAGGATGCGGACTGGTTCCATTTTACGGGTATTACTCCCGCTGTCTCCGACGCAGCGGCAGTGCTGACAGAGGAAGCTCTGAAGGCGGCAAAGAAGCATGGCGTGAAGGTTTCCGTGGATTTGAA
>JAMPFR010000067.1 GCA_023664365.1 Acetatifactor muris
GCTTGCCCGGCCTGCTTTCAGGTAGGTCGCTTGACGCGGCTGGCAACAGCCGTGCTAGATAGATGACCGTTCAACGACATAACCCGGCTTATCGTTTTGCTTATTGATATAAGAATGAATTTAGCAAGCCTTGGACAGCGAAAGTGCTGACCTGGGGTTGCTAAGTTTTTTATGGGGAGGGTTGTTTTGAAGGCAAGATTTTTGCTGGCAGTTCTGCTGAGTGCGCTCCTGTGGTTTTCGGCAGGGTGTGGGAGCGGTAAAAAACCGGAAAATACAGGTGAATCCGCAAGTGCAGGGAGTTCAGAGAACACAGAATTGCAGATTATTCCGGGCCGGATGGAGCTTCTGGAATTTGAAGACGGAGACAGTGAAAATCTGGCGGATTTGCTCCAGAAAAACGGAAGCGGCATGATGGTGCAGCTTCAGTCGGGAAATCTGTTGGGTAGCGGGGTTATCTGCGGTATAGAGGAGGACAGGCTGCTCATTCTGACAGCTGCTCATGTGCTGGCGAAGGCGGAGGAGCTTGTGAGGGTGACCTTTGCCGACGGCGGGAGTGTGTATGCCGGGGACTATGAATGCTTTGCATCCGGCGATTTCGGGACAGTGCGGGTGCAGCTGGGAGACATACCGGAGAACAGTCTGGAGCAGTGTATCTGTGCCAATATAAACAAAGACAGCTTTGACGCGGCGACAACGGGTACGGGCTGTATTGTCATGGGAAGCAGGACGGGAGTAGCGGCGGAAGCCTATGAAGGCGTTATTCTGGATCATTGGATTTACATGGCGGATTATGGGCAATATATGATGTGGGTGAAGGCAGAAGGCCTGCCGGGAATGTCCGGCGGAGGCCTGTTCGACAGGCAGGGATATTTTCTGGGTATCCTATCGGGAGGAAATGAGGACGGGGAACTGGCGGTAGTACCCTTAAGCCTGATTCTGGCGGAGATAGAGCTGTGAATTTTTTGTTCATGTATGGGCTTGACATTGCCTGAAAGATGATAGAAAATGATAAATAGTGGAATATTGAATTGATGCCCGTTGAAGCGGACAGGGAGGTATAAGATGACGAAGATAGATGTTTTTTCGGGATTTCTGGGAGCAGGCAAGACAACGCTTATTAAGAAGCTGTTAAAAGAGACGCTGGATGGCAGTAAGACGGTGCTGATTGAGAATGAGTTTGGCGAAATCGGCATTGATGGGGGATTTTTAAAGGAGGCAGGTATTGAAATCAAGGAGATGAATTCCGGGTGTATCTGCTGTTCTCTGGTGGGAGATTTCGGAACCTCGCTGAAGGAGGTTATTGAGACCTATGCGCCGGAGCGGATTCTCATTGAGCCCTCCGGCGTGGGTAAGCTTTCAGATGTGCTGAAGGCAGTTGAAAATGTTGCTGCCGATCTGGATGTGCAGGTAAACAGTGCCGTAGCGGTGGTAGATGCCTCTAAAGCGAAGATGTATATTAAAAATTTCGGTGAGTTTTTTGTCAATCAGATTGCTTTTGCGGGGACTGTTATCTTAAGCAGAACAGACAAGGTGAGTCCGGAGAAGCTGGAGGAGTGTGTTGCCCTTGTCCGTGAGCACAATGAGAAAGCAGCCATCATTACTACGCCCCTGGATCAGTTGGAGGGCAGGGCTATTCTGGAAACCATTGAAGGTGCGGACACACTGGATGAGATGATGAAGGAAATGATGGAGCAGCTTCATGATGAGGATGAGCATGAGCACCATCACCATCATGACGGAGAGGAGTGTTGCTGCGGCCACCATCATCATGACGAAGAGGAGCATGAGCACCACCATCATGATGAAGAGGAGCATGAGAACCACCATCATGACGAAGAGGAGCATGAACACCATCATCATCATGACGAAGAGGAGCATGAGCACCACCATCATGATGAGGATGAGCATGAGCACCATCATCATGACGGGCACGACCATCATCACCATCATGCGGATGAGGTGTTCACAAGCTGGGGAAAAGAAACTCCGGTTAAGTACACCATGGAGAGGATTGAGAGCATTCTGACGGCTCTGGACAGCGGCGAGTACGGTGTGATCCTGCGCTCTAAGGGAATGGTTCCGGCGGAGAACGGAACCTGGATTTATTTTGATTATGTGCCGGAGGAGCATGACATCAGGGAGGGCAAGCCGGAAGTGACGGGCAAGCTTTGCGTTATCGGCGCTGAACTGAAGGAAGAGAAGCTGGAGGAACTGTTCCGGTAAGGAGAGGTAGAGTAGAAAAATGAAACCGGTATATGTAATCAATGGTTTTCTGGAGAGCGGAAAGACAGAGTTTATCAGTTTTACTCTGTCACAGCCCTATTTTCAGATTCAGGGGAAGACATTGCTTTTGCTTTGTGAAGAGGGGGAAAATGAGTACGATGAGGCTCTCTTAAAGCGGAGCAGGACGGAGGTGGAGCTTCTCGAAGAGGAGGCGGACTTTACCCCGGAAAAGCTGACGGAGCTGGAAAAAAAGCACAAGCCGGAGCGCATTATTATTGAATATAACGGCATGTGGAACTACAAGAATGCAAAGCTGCCCTGGTATTGGAAGATTGAGCAGCAGATTACCATTATTGACGGCTCTACCTTTCCTATGTACTATACAAATATGCGTTCTCTGCTGGCGGAAATGATTCGCGGCTCAGAGCTGATTATCTTCAACCGCTGTGATACGGTGCGGGAACAGCTGAATACCTATAAGAGAAATATTAAGGCGGTAAATGCCAAAGCGGATGTGGTCTTTGAAGATTCCAACGGTGAAATCGACGAAATCTTTGAGGAAGATTTGCCCTATGACCTGAATCAGGAAACCATTGTGCTGGATAACACGGGTTACGGGATCTGGTATCTGGACTCCATGGATCATCTGGAGCGGTATGTGGGTAAAAAGCTGCAGTTTGTGGCAATGGTGCTGAAGCCGGAGAACTTTCCCAAAAATTATTTTGTACCGGGGCGGATGGCTATGACCTGCTGTGCGGAGGATATGGCTTTCCTGGGATATGCCTGCGAGTTTGCGGGAGCCGGGGCGCTGAGGCAGAAGGAATGGGTTAAAGTGACGGCTACGGTGGCAAAGGAGTATTGGGAAGACTATAAAGGAGAAGGACCTGTCCTGCATGCGGTGAGTGTCGAAAAGACGAAAGCACCCAGGGACGAGGTCATCAGTTTCGCATAATGGAAGTACAGCAGTTAAAAAACAGGCTGCACGACCTGGCAGACCGTTCTTATGCCCAGGGAATCTTTACCTTTACCGGATTTCTGGGGCTTGGAGAGCAGGATGTTTTCTGGCAGGAGGAGTCAAAGCTTGCCTTTGCAGGGTACACCCTGTACGGAGGGGTTGAAAATGCGGACAGGGTGATGGTAAGGTTCGGCAATGTCGAAGAATTGGGATATGATGTGCCCTTTCCCATTGTCTGTATTCATGTCAGTCCTCTGCTCAGTAAGTTTGCAGACGATTTGAGCCACAGAGATTTTCTGGGGGCGCTGATGAACCTGGGGATTGACAGAAGTACCATCGGAGATATCAGAGTGGGTGAAAAGCAGGCATATCTTTTCTGTCAGGATACCATGGGGGAATTTATCTGTGAAAATTTGAACAAGGTCAGACATACCAATGTGAAATGTTCTATAACGGAAAACGCCGGAGAGTCAGTCCGGGAGGAGCCGGAGATTGTCTGTGTTCAGGTACAGTCCCTGCGGGTGGACGGAGTGTTGTCAAAGGTTTACAATATGTCCCGGGAAAAGAGTCTTGAGCTGTTTCGGGCGGGAAAAGTGTTTGTAAACGGCAGGCTTTGTGAAAATAACGCCCGGACGCTGAAGGCCGGGGATATTGTCAACGCAAGAGGTTACGGCAAATTCCGCCTGGAGGAGGGAGCCAGGGAGACCAGGAAAGGCAAGCTTGCCATAGAGGCTGCAGTATACAGATAGCAGGAGGAAACAAATGTACCCGTATTCAATTATTCAGTGGCTGTTTATATTTTATATTTATTGCTTTGGCGGATGGTGTCTTGAGTCCGCCTATGTTTCTATTAAAGATAAAAGACTGACAAACAGAGGGTTTATGCGAGGTCCCTTTCTTCCTATTTACGGCAGCGGCGCAACCATGATGCTGGTGGTTTCCATGCCCTTTCAGAAGATGGGGCTTCCCTGGCGTGTGATACTTACTTATATTGCAGGTTGTATCGGAGCGACGGTGCTGGAATACATAACGGGTGTTGTGATGGAGGCGCTGTTTAAGGTGCGGTACTGGGATTATTCCAATCAGAGATTTAATTTTCAGGGACATGTCTGCCTTGGCACCAGTCTGTCCTGGGGACTGATAACCATTGCCATGACTGAGTTTATCCATGCTCCTGTGGAGCGGCTTGTACTGGCAATTCCCGGTCAGGTGCTTACGATTGTCACACTCACTCTCACAGCGGGTATTTTTGCGGATTTTGCCCTTTCCTTTAAGGCGGCTGTTGATTTGCGCAATGTGCTTGAGAAGATGAAGGGTGTCAAGGAGGAAATGCAGGCTATCCAGAAACGGCTGGATACCATTATGACGTCGGCCGGCGAGAGCGTGGGAAACAGTGCGGCCGATTTGAAGAAGGCCATTGAAAGCAGGCTGGAGAGTATCAGGACAAGTGTGCTTACCAGGCCGGGAGAGTATCTGGAGAGCGTCCGGAGCGAGTTGGTTGATCTGAGGGCAAAGTATCTGGTAAATAAGGAGAACCATGATCGTCTCAGCAGTCTGAAGGATTTCTTCCAGCGTGATATGATTCGCTCCAATCCGAGAATGACTTCTGTAGAGTACAGGGAATTCCTGGAAGAATTAAAGGAGAAAGTAACAAGAAAGAAGAAAAAGGCAGAGACGCCGGAAGTCCCGGAAGTTTCGGAAACTCTGGAAGCTCCGGAAGCCCCGGAAGAGAATAAAGACTGAAATATCTTAAACATTTCTTAAAGAATTCCCCTGTTTATTGTTAAAAGACATTTTGATAAAATGGAGCTGTTCAGAAACGGAAGAGAGTTTCTGAACGGCTGCTGATCATGGGTTGAAGGAGAGGGCTATGTACAATATTTTAATTTGCGATGATGAGAAGGACATTGTAAACGCCCTGAAGATTTATCTGAGGGACGAAAATTATACACTGTTTGAGGCGTTTGACGGAAAGGAAGCGCTTAAGATTGTGGAGGAGCAGGACATTCATCTTGTGCTGCTGGACATCATGATGCCGGAGATGGACGGCATGGCGGCCATGGTGAAGATCCGGGAGAAAAGCAATGTGCCGGTCATCCTGCTGACAGCCAAATCGGAGGATACGGATAAGGTTCTGGGGCTGACGGTGGGGGCCGACGATTATATCACCAAGCCCTTCAACCCGGTGGAGGTCTCCGCCCGGGTAAAGTCCCAGCTGCGCAGGTATATGCAGCTGGGAGCGGGAAATATTAAGAAAGCGGTTCTGCGGTGCGGGGCCATTGAACTGGATGATGAGGAGAAGCGGGTGACGCTGGACGGAGAGGAGGTGTCCCTGACTCCCACGGAATATGATATTTTAAAGCTGCTGATGCAGCATCCCGGCCAGGTATTTTCACCCAAAGAGATATACCGGAAGATATGGAACGATCTGCCCTATGGCAGCGAGAATACGGTGGCGGTACATATCCGGCATCTGCGTGAGAAGCTTGAAATCAACCCTGCGGAACCCAGATATTTGAAGGTGGTGTGGGGACAGGGCTACAAGATGGAGAAAGGGAGGCAGCAGTGATGAAAGATATAAAGAGGCAGGAAAACAGGTTCAGGCTCACAGGCTCTCTTGTGGCAAAGGTGACGGCGTTTCTGTTGATGCTTTTCAGCGCCGCCCTGTGCGCGGCGGGAGCGGCAGGCAGCTATGCAGCCTATGAGGAAAGGATGTACTCCTTCAGCTTTGAAACGGTAATGAACAATATCCTTAAGGAACAGGCGCATGGTATTGCCTATGAAATGTATCATTATCTGAATACTGACAATGATGAGCTGGCCCGGCTTTATCTGGACGATATAAACGCGGAGGTGGCGGTGATAAGGTATGCAGACCGGTTTGCCTCCGACAGCAGCGTCTTTATCTGGCAGAGCTACGAGGCAGCAGAGGCTACGGGGGCAGAGGGCTTTTACTCAGACCTGTATGAGGATATCGGAATGGAGCTGCCCGCATTTGCAGAACGGCAGGCGGAGGAGACGGGAGAACCGAAGGAAATGATCTATATCATCCGGGTATTCTGTGATCCGGCGCTGCCGAAGGAGGACAATCTCAAAGCAGTGGCGCAGATGGCGGGTTTTATATACCGAATGCGGTATCTCATGATCTGGGGCTGTGTGTGTGGAGCGCTGTTGTTTATCATCTGCTTTATTTTCCTGCTGTGCAGTGCGGGGCACAGAAACGGCAGGGATGGGATCGTGCCGGGGCTTCTGACGAAGGTTCCCCTTGACCTGCTGACCGGGTGCGCAGGGCTTGGGATATTTCTGCTTCTGCAGATGATGGTGGAATTGAGCTATCACTTTTCCGATATAGGGGTCGTCGTTGGAGGGATCGCGCTTTGTATGACATTGCCTACCCTGGGGATGATCTATCTTTGCGATTTTGCCATTCGGCTGAAAATGGGCGGGCTGTGGCGGAACACGGTCATTTACAGGCTGCTTGGGCTTCTGCGGAGGGGGCTCCGCTTCCTGTGGAAGGGAGTCCGCAGGCTTATGGGACTGCTCCTGCAGGCGCCCATGGTATTGAACACCACGGTGGCTTACTGGGGCATCTGTATCGTGGAGGCTTTTCTGTTCATAGGCTGTTTTGCCAGCAGGGCTTACAGAGGAGAGGTATTTTTAGGTCTATGGGCGCTGGAAAAGCTGGCGGTGTTCCTTGGGGTGCTCTGCATTGCCCTGACCTATAGAAAGCTGCTTAAGGCAGGCAGAGAACTGGCGGCCGGGCATGAGGATTACCGGGTGGATACCCGACAGATGTTCTGGATATTTAAGGAGCATGGAGAGAATCTGAACAGCCTGGGGCAGGGAGTAACCCGGGCCGTGGCGGAGCGCATGAAGAGCGAGCGCCTGAAAACAGAGTTGATAACCAATGTGTCCCACGATTTGAAAACGCCCCTGACCTCTATTATCAACTATGCGGAGCTGATCAGTCTGGAAGCCAAGGGAAACCCGGAGGAGAACCCTGCTATCTGTGAGTATTCAGAGGTGCTGCTGCGGCAGTCCGGCAGATTAAAGCGGTTACTGGAAAATCTGGTGGAGGCGTCCAAGGCCGCCACCGGTAATCTGGAGGTAAAGCCGGAGCCCTGTGAGGCCGGAGTATTCCTAAGCCAGGCGGCAGGGGAATATCAGAAGAGACTTGAGGAGAAGTCGCTGGAGCTGCGGGTGAGCCAGCCGGAGGAGCCGGTGAGGATCCTGGCGGACGGCAGACATCTATGGAGGGTTTTTGACAATCTTTTAAGCAACATCTGTAAATATGCCCAGGAGGGTTCCAGAGTGTACCTGACGCTGGAACAGAAGGAAAAAAAGGCGTTCATTATTTTCCGCAATATGTCCAAGTATGCCCTGGATATTTCTCCGGAGGAACTGGAGGAGCGCTTTGTCCGAGGCGATAAGTCGAGGCATATGGAGGGAAACGGGCTGGGGCTTTCCATTGCAAAAAGCCTGACGGAGCTGCAGCAGGGGCAGATGGAGATAGTGGTGGACGGAGATCTGTTTAAGGTGGTACTGACTTTTGACGCTATAGACTGATGCGGTACTTCCCTTTTCGGCGGATGTGTGGTATAATACACTGTATATTAATTGCGGCGGCTGCAGGAAATTCAGGGGAACAGCCTGCAGCGGGCGCAGCTGCACAGAAATCCCGTGTTTGCAGGTAAGAGCAGAGGAGGCTGGAAATGGAAAAGGCAAAGGTCTGGTTTACAAAAGAAATTACGCCCCAGGCGATGATTCGTATGTATGATGCAATGGGAGTAAAGCTGCCGGGCAGGGTGGCGGTAAAGCTGCATTCCGGAGAGGTGGGGAATCAGAATTTCCTGCGGCCGGAGTTTATGAAGCCTGTGATTGACTATGTGAACGGTACTATCGTGGAGTGTAATACCGCTTATGAAGGACAGCGGAACACTACAAAGGCACACAGGGCAACCATGAAGCTTCACGGCTGGAGCAGTATTGCAGAGGTTGATATTATGGACGAGGCGGGGGAGATGGAGCTGCCTGTCCCGGAAGGCAGACGGATTAAAAAGAACTATGTGGGGGCAAACCTTGGGAAGTATGATTCCATGCTGGTATTGTCTCATTTTAAGGGGCATCCTATGGGAGGCTTCGGCGGTGCGCTGAAGAATATTTCCATCGGTATTGCATCTTCCCATGGGAAGGCATATATTCATGGCGCAGGCAATGAAGCGAAAATCTGGTCCTCGGACCATGATTCCTTTCTGGAGTCCATGGCGGATGCGGCAAAGTCTGTGATGGATTATTTCGGGGAAAGAATCGTGTTTATCAATGTTATGAAGAATATGTCCGTGGATTGCGACTGCTGTGCCGTGGCGGAGGATCCGGCCATAGCGGATATAGGCATTCTGGCGTCCACCGATCCGGTGGCGCTGGATCAGGCATGCCTTGACCTTGTATATGCCTGTGATGACCCGGGAAAGCCCCATCTGCTGGAGCGGATTGAGTCCAGAAACGGCGTGCATACGGTGGAAGCTGCCGCCGCGCTGAAGGCGGGCAGCAGAGAGTATGAACTGACGGAAATATAAAGTGTAAGAATGAATGAAGAACGCTCCGGGAACGGTATAGCCGAACCCCGAAGCGTTTTTTTCCGTGAACAATGAGCAAAACAGCCGTGCCTGCATGGGGACATTTGCCTGAGACAGAGATTTCCGGCGCAGTATCAGCGGTTGGTCTTGGCGGTTTCCGTATATTTTTCCTCGCAGTATTTACAGCGGTAGGTTTCCTTTTCCGCATCCGCCAGATAGAAGATGTGGGGCAGTTCCTGCTCAATGGAAGTGATGCATCTGGGATTGCGGCACCGGATTACATTCTTGATCTGTGCAGGAAGAGTCAACACCTTCTTCTCTACAATATTTCCGCTCTTAATTACATTGACGGTAATAGTGTGGTCGATAAAGGCCAGCACGTCCAGATCCAGCATGTCAATATCGCATTCCACCTTTAAAATATCCTTTTTGCCCAGCTTGCCGCTGCGGGCGTTTTTAATAATGGCTACGGTGCAGTCCAGCTTGTCCAGCTGCAGATGCTCGTATATGTCCAGGCTTTTTCCGGCCTTGATGTGATCCAGCACAAAGCCCTCTTCGATTTTTCCTACATTCAGCATATTGTCTCCTTTCTCGGCATAAGCCTGTTCAGGCCAGCTCCAGCAGTGTGAGTATCAGTGCCATGCGGACGTAGACGCCGTACCGGGCCTGCCGGAAGTAGGCGGCTCTTGGGTCGTCATCCACCTCCACGGATATTTCATTGACTCTGGGGAGAGGGTGGAGCACCAGCATGTCCTTCCTTGCCAATTCCATTTTGGCAGTATCCAGAATATAGAAATCCTTTAAACGGATATAGTCCTCTTCGTTGAAGAAGCGCTCCTTCTGCACTCTGGTCATGTAAAGCAGGTCGAGCTTTGGCATTACATCCTCCAGGCGGATGACCTCGCTGTACGGGACGCCTTTTTCCCGCAGCATTTCGGTGATATAATCCGGGCAGCGCAGTTCTTCGGGGGAAATGAAGATGAATCGTATGTTTTCATAGCGCACCAGAGCGTTGATGAGGGAGTGGACGGTTCTGCCGAATTTCAAATCGCCGCACAGGCCGATGGTAAAGCCGTTTAAGGATCCCTTCAGGCTCCGGATGGTCAGCAGGTCTGTCAGGGTCTGGGTGGGATGATGATGTCCGCCGTCCCCTGCGTTGATGACCGGGATTCCGGAGCGTTCACTTGCCACCATGGGAGCGCCCTCCTTTGGATGGCGCATGGCACAGATGTCCGCATAGCAGGAAATGATGCGGATGGTGTCAGACACGCTCTCCCCCTTGGCAGCGGAGGAAGAAGCCGCATCGGAGAAGCCCAGAACCCGTCCTCCCAGCCGAATCATGGCGGACTCAAAGCTTAAACGTGTTCTGGTGCTGGGCTCGTAGAAGCAGGTAGCAAGGATTCTGCCGTCGCAGGCATGGGCATATTTTGCCGGATTGTGTTCAATATCGTTGGCCAGATCGAAAAGCTTGTCCAGCTCTTCAGTGGTGAAGTCCAGAGGACTCATCAGGTGTCTCATACAGATAACCATTCCTTTCCATAAAAAATATTCATTAAAAGAGTCGAAGAGAAAACTCTTCGACTCCTGTATTTACGACTGGAATGACAATAACTCCTCTGCGGTCTTACGCCGGGGAGCGGCGGGAGTTTCAGCGGGATACCCGATGGGAATCAGTGCCACCAGCTCTCTGTCTTCGGGAAGACCGAGAACCTTTGCGGCATCCGCCTCGTCAAAAAGCCCCATGATGACGGTTCCCAGACCCTGTTCGTAAGCCGCCAGACAGAATGCTTCGCTGGCAACGCCTGCGTCATACATCTGCCAGCCCGTTCCCTTGGGGGTGGAGAAAGAGCCGTCCCTTTCGTAACCGCTGCGCCCGGTGACTGCGGTGACTGCGATCACCATGGGAGCCTGTTCCATAATAGCACCGTTGCCGGGGTACAGGGAGGTACATTTTGCAAGAGCCGCTTTCTTTTCGCCTTCCACGGCAATATAGCGGGTAATCTGGGTATTCTTCCAGCTGGGAGCATAGGAAGCTGTCTCCACAATTTTCTGAATCAGTTCATGGGATACCGGCTGCCCGGTAAAACTGCGGATGCTTCTGCGTCCGGTAATGCACTCGTTAGCTGTCATACTATAACCTCCATATAATGTATTGAATTGAAAATGTAACTGTGTTCAAAGCGGACAATGTCCGCTTTTTACTTTATAGGAAACTTCGCCGCAGCAGAAACGATCGAAACTCACTTTCTTATGATAACACGACAGGGCGGGAGTTTCAATGGGGGAAGAGATAATTTTAAGGAAAAAGGTTTTGCATCCTCAGCCCATATGCACTATAATAAAACAAAAGGTTACAAGAAAGGATGGTATACAGGATGGAATTTGTTGAAAGAAAACGATGGTTATTTTTTGGATTACCCTTTACCTTTACAAAGTATACAATCAAGGAAGAAATTATAACCATAGACGAGGGGCTGCTGAAAACGGTGGAGAACGACTGCTATATGTACAAGGTGCAGGACGTCCAGCACAGCGCCAGCCTGGCTGAGAAAATGTTTGGTCTGGGCACGGTTATCTGTTTTACCGGGGATACAACCCATGCGCAGCTTATTTTAAAGCATATTAAGCATTCCAAAGCAGTGAAGGACTTTATTCTGGAGCAGTCGGAGGCAGCGAGGAGAAAGCGGCGTACCATGAACATGCTTGACATCGGCACAGGCGATATGCAGGATATGGATGACGTTGATTGAAAAGACTGCTGACTGTGAATGACGCTGATAGACAATGAAGAATTACAAAGGGCTGTCAGATACCCCGCCGGTGAGAGCGGGGTATTTGACGGTAACGGGCCCGGCGGCGTATTTAGCGGGAGCTAATCGCTTTCGCCCGGGGAAGAATTCAGCAGGCGTTCAAACAACAGTCCGGCTCCGAACCAGCAGGGGGCGTAGTCCAGACGAATGATCCGGTTGATATTCCATCTGCTTCTGCCGTAATTCCATGGACAGAGCCTGTGTCTGGAAAGCAGACTGCCTGTGAGATATTCGGCGGAAAAGATAATGCTCATATAAGTCAGACCCCGGAACCAGACGGGTCTGTTTTGCAAAAGGCGGCTTAGGGGAGCGATAACTGCGGCGCAGCCGTAAATAGGGAACATCCAGACGGAGGTCACGCCCTTTAAAGTAAAGTCCCGGCTGCGGAGAGAGCCAAGGGCGGTGAAGAGAATTTCCATACACCACCCGATGAGCCCGCATTTGAGAAAATTTTTTGTAAAGTTTACCGTGTTTTGTTTCATGACGTCAGCCTTTCTTTTTGGTAGTATGATTCATTTTGTGCAGTTTGGAAATCCTTTATACAATCCATTCTGCAAAGCGGCTGCGGGAGGTGCCGGATGAAAGAACGGGAAGTTGCGGAATATATCGATAGCATAAGCGGGCGGGGCATTGTGCCCGGCCTGGACGGTATCCGGGAATTATGCAGACGGCTGGGAAATCCCCAGGATGCTCTGAAGTTCGTGCATATTGCCGGCACCAACGGAAAAGGTTCCGTATCTGCTTATATAGCGGAGGTTCTAAGGTGCGGCGGTTATCGGGTGGGAAGATACATATCGCCCGTTATTTTCGAATACAGGGAGCGGATACAGGTAAACGGCAGGCCGATTACCAGAGAGGCGCTGGGGCGGCTGATGGAACAGGTAAAACAGGCCTGCGAGGAGATGACGGCGGCAGGACTGAACCAACCCACAGCCTTTGAGGCGGAAACTGCTTTGGGATTTCTCTACTGGAGGGAAAAGGCATGTGATATTGTGGTTCTGGAAACCGGCATGGGAGGACTGCTGGACGCCACCAACATCGTAAAAAACACGGTTCTTGCGGTGATTACCTCTGTCAGTATGGATCACATGAGGTTTCTGGGGGACACTCCGGAAAAAATTGCGGCACAAAAAGCAGGGATACTGAAGCCCGGAGTCCCGGCGGTAAGCGCAGAACAGCTGCCGGAAGTGCAGAAGGTCATAGCAGACAGAGCCGCATCCCTGAACTGTCTCCTCGCGGTATCGGAACGATCCGGGATCACTTCCGTAAAATACGGACTGGAAAGGCAGCGCTTCAGTTACGGCGGTTTTTCCGGGCTGGAAATATCTCTGGCGGGAAAGTATCAGATTGAGAATGCGGCGTTGGCGGTAGAGGCGCTGAAGCTTTTGAATGTGAGGGGCTTTCCTGTGACGGAGGAGAAACTGCGGCAGGGGCTGAAGCAGACGGCCTGGCCGGGGCGGTTTACCCTTGTGGGGAAAAAGCCCTTGTTTATCGTGGACGGCGCGCATAATGAGGACGGAGCGAAAAGACTTGCGGAATCGGCGGAATTTTATTTTACAAATAAGCGAATTATCTATATAATGGGAGTGTTAAAGGATAAGGAATACGAAAAGATGATTGGGCTGACGCACAGCCTGGCGGATCAGATTATCACCGTTACCCCGCCTGACAATCCCAGAGCTCTGACCGCTTATGAACTGGCACAGGAGATTGCAAGGGTTCATTCCGGCGTGACGGCGGTGGACAGTCTGGAGGAAGCGGTGGAAATGGCGCGGCTGCTTGCGGGCAGGGAGGACGTGATCATCGCTTTCGGCACCCTGTCCTTTGCGGGACGGCTGATAAAGCTTGCGGAACGGCGGTAAGCCTGTGGCGCGGGACGCTTGACAGGCTGCGGAGCGGCTTCCGGTCCGCTCATAAGAGGCAGGCGGCAGCCGGGAACGGCGGGATACCACCGGGGAAAGCGGTTTTGCAGCAGAATCGAGGTTAGGCATATGGTAGATCAGGATAAAATACGGGAGGCGGTCAGGCTTCTGCTGGAGGGAATCGGAGAGGACACCGGCAGGGAGGGGCTTGCAGAGACGCCCGACAGGATTGCGAGAATGTACACGGAGATTTTTGCCGGCATGGAAGAGGATGCGGCGGTCCCCCTGTCGAAGGTGTTTACCGTTGACGGCGGGGAGATGGTTCTGGAGAAGGATATTGTCTTTTATTCCATGTGTGAGCATCATATGATGCCCTTTTTCGGCAGGGCGCATGTGGCTTATATTCCGGACGGGAAGGTGGTGGGATTAAGCAAGCTTGCCAGAACGGTTGAAGTGTATGCCAAAAGGCTTCAGATACAGGAGAGGATGACCGGGCAGATTGCAGACGCCCTGATGGAGCATCTTAAGCCCAGGGGAGCCATGGTGGTGCTGGAAGCGGAACATATGTGCATGACTATGCGGGGGGTGAAGAAGCCGGGCAGCAAGACGGTGAGTATTGCAGTCAGGGGAGTGTTTGAAGACAATACGGAGCTGCAGAACCGTTTTTTTCAGATGCTGCGGCTGGAAAAGGGAAGCAGTACAGATGAATCGGGTAAATAATATATTAAATCATCCTTTATTTATTGAGAATCTGGAAAAGAACAGGACGGCAGAAGCAGACCGGCGCTTCTGCCGTCACGACATGGCGCATTTTCTGGATGTGGCGCGGATTGCCAGGATTATGAATCTTGAGGAAGGGCTGGGACTCCCGGAAGCTTTGATTTACGGAGCGGCGCTGCTGCACGATATCGGAAAGCACAGACAGTATGAGGAAGGCGCCCCCCATGAGCAGGCAAGTGCTCTCATTGCACCGGAAATCCTGCGAGACTGTGGGTTTGACGAAAAAGAAACGGCCGTTATTGCAGATGCGATCCTGCAGCACAGAAACAGCGGGGTAATTCCGGAGCGAAATTTGCGCGGGCTGTTGTACCGGGCTGACAAGGCAAGCCGTCCCTGCTTTGCCTGTAAGGCGGAGAAGGAGTGCAGCTGGAAGGATGGCAGAAAAAATAAAGAAATTGTCTACTGAGAGGCGGAGCATACTGCGTCCGGCAGGGATCCGGCAGCGCAGGGATAAGGACTTGATGATATCGGGAGCTGTGAGATGACAGGAGGCCGGAATGAAAATAGGAAACAGAGAATTTCAGACTCGGGGTAAAACATATGTGATGGGCATATTGAATGTGACGCCGGATTCCTTTTCCGACGGAGGAAGGTGGATGGACAGGGACGGCGCCCTGCGGCATGTGGAGGAAATGCTGGAGCAGGGGGCGGACATTATCGATATCGGCGGCGAGTCCACCAGGCCGGGCTATGCGCCTGTGCCGGAGGAGGAGGAAACGGCCAGAACAGCGCCTGTGATTGAGGCCGTAAAAGCGCGTTTTGACGTGCCCGTGTCTCTGGATACCTGTAAGGCAGGGGTGGCGCTGGAAGGAATCCGGGCGGGGGCCGATATGATTAACGATATATGGGGGCTGAAAGGAGACAAAAAGATAGCAGGCGTTATTGCAGACAGCGGACTGCCCTGCTGTCTGATGCATAATCGGAAAAACGGAGATTACAGTGATTTCATGCAGGATGTGGCGGCTGACCTTGCAGAGACGCTTCATCTGGCGGAACAGGCAGGCATTGCAGAAGACAGAATCATTCTGGATCCGGGAGTAGGCTTTGCCAAGTCCTATGAGCAGAATCTGGAGGTGATAAACTGCCTGGAGGAGCTGAAGGTATTCGGCTGTCCCCTGCTGCTGGGCTGCAGCCGCAAATCCGTAATCGGACTGACGCTGAAGCTGCCTGCGGATCAGAGGCTGGAAGGGACGCTGGCAACAACCGTAATCGGTGTTTTAAAGGGCTGTATGTTTGTGCGGGTGCATGACGTGCAGGCCAATGTGCGCGCCGTCAGAATGACGGAGGCCATACTGAAGGGAGGAAGAGTCTGATGTACAGTGAATGGGCCGGAGATGAAATCAGAATTGAAAAGCTGGAGATTTATGCCTATCACGGTGTGTATCCGGAAGAGAGAAAGGGCGGCCAGTTATTTCTGGTCAGTGTAGTGCTTTATACGGATACCCGCAGAGCGGGGATGGAGGACAACATAGAATATTCTACGGATTATGGGAATGTCAGTCTTTTTATAGAGCAATGGATGAAAAAGAACACCTGTCATACTTTAGAGGCAGTGGCGGAAAGGCTGGCGGAAGAAATATTATTAAAGTATGATTTAATATGCAGCCTGGATTTGGAGATATATAAACCGGAGGCTCCCATTCCTCTTTCTTTTCATTCTGTTTCCGTAAAGATACACAGAAGCTGGCATAAAGCCTATCTGTCCGTGGGCTCCAACATGGGAGACAGACAGAACCTGATCGAAACAGGGATTCGGGCGCTGACAGAACATCCGCGGATAAGGCCGGTCAGGGTATCGGAGATAATAGAAACGGAACCCTACGGCGGAGTGGAGCAGGGTAATTTCCTGAACGGCGTCATTGAAATAGACACATTGCTGGGGCCGGAAGAGCTTCTGGAGGCGCTCCATCGGATAGAGAACAACGCGGGAAGGGAGCGGACGGTACATTGGGGGCCCAGAACCCTGGATCTGGATATTTTGTTTTATGATAAGCTGGTATATGAAAGTGCGGATTTGGTGATACCTCATCCGGATATGCAGAACAGGGAATTTGTCTTAAAGCCGCTCAGCACGGTGGCGCCGAATTACAGACATCCGGTGCTGGGCACCACGGTGCTTCAGGAACTGGCGGAACTGGAAGAGTCCTCCCGGCTCCTGTGAGACAACAGGTATTTGTCCGTGAAGAAGGCTGCAAATCCGGTAAAAAGGCCGGTAAGGATGCCGCTTAAGACAAGGAAGGGCAGATAGGCCAGCACCCCCGGTGTGGCAGTCAGCGCAAAGGCGGTCAGCAGCTGTCCCAGATTATGGGTAAGACCGCCCACGGCTCCTGTGAGAAATCTCATTTTCCCCCGCAGAAGTCTGCAGGTCAGAAACATGGCAAGCAGGCTTAAAAAGCCGCCGGAGAGACTGTAAAAGAAGCTCATGAACTGACCGAAAAGCAGAGTGGAGAGCAGGATGCGGGCGGTCAGCACCAACGCTGTTTCCCGCAGAGAATAGCGGTGCAGCAAAATCAGAGTGATAATGTTGGAAAGGCCGAGCCTGATACCGGGAATGGGAATAAACGGCGGAATGGCGCTTTCGATGGCGTAAACCGCCAGGGAAAGGGTAACATACAGGGCCAGGGTTGTCAGTTGTTTCGGTTTCATACCTTCAGAGCGTCTCCTTAATAGGTAATAATATCGGGCGTTATCCCATCTCTGCCGTCTGTATTCGGACGCAGCAGAATGACTATGCGGTTGGGCAGACAGGTGACAGGCAGTCTGGAATCGCTGATGAAGCCCTGATGAACGCAAAGCCTGTCAGGGCAGTCCGCAGAAATGATACCGATACTGCCGGGACGAACCTCTATCTCATTGGTACAGCCGCCCTCTCCTGTGACAGTGAAGCGGCGGGGCTCCTGCACCTCATCCAGAGGAATGCTTGCAATCAGCTTTCCGTTCCGGTAAATGTCTGCGGTAAAGCCGTCTTCCCGATTTTGGGGAAGCAGGATACACAACAGGCTCACCACGGATAACAGCATCAGGATGCATCCAATCAGAAGGGCAGCCGGATTGATCCGGTCTTTTGTGTTCATGGCGTCAGAGACTCCTCTCCATATTGCTTATATGTGCATACCTATTGTTGGAACAGCACCGATTTTGAATAGTTACAGTATATCAAAAAGGATGAAGAAAATGAAGAAATTTTTTACGGCGCTTACGGTGGCGCTTCTGCTTGTCTGCTGCGGCTGCGGAGCAGTGCGGATGGCGCGGGATGAGCAGGCAGGCGGGGACGGGCAGACAGGGCAGACCGGACGGATACAGCAGGTACAGACGGTGGATACGGTAATGGGAACGGTTCTGATACAGACTCTTTATACCACGGATGCAGAAGCCGGGACGGCAGCGGAAATCATGGCGCTTCTTCGGGAACTGGAGGAAGGTATGCTTTCCAGGCGTCAGGATACTTCTGAAGTCGCCGGTCTGAACCGGGCGGCGGGCAGGCCGGACGGAAGCAGTCTGTCGGCTGAGATGGAGGAGCTTCTGGAGGGCTGCCTTGAAATGTGGCGGAAGTCGGAGGGAGCCTTTGATGTGACGTTAGGGTCGGTGGTGGAGTTGTGGGACATTGACGGCTGGGCCGCAGGGGAAAGGGAGGGAACCTTTGCGCCGCCGGAGAAGGAGCAGCTGGCGAAAGCGCTGGAACACTGCGGCAGCGGCAGTGTGGAAATAAAGGAGGGCTGCCTGTATCTGCCGGAAGGGATGGAACTGGACCTGGGGGCCGTGGGCAAGGGAGTTGCCCTGGACCATATTCTGGCGTATCTGCAGGAGCAGGATGGAATAACGGGCGCAATTATATCTCTGGGAGGAAGTGTGCTGACCTGTGGGGAAAAGCCGGAAGGGGGAAGCTGGAACGTGGGAATTGCAGATCCCCGGAATACCGCTTCCAATGTGGGCATACTGACATTGGAGGGAGAGTGGTTCATATCCACCTCCGGGGATTACGAGCGCTATGCGGAGGCAGGAGGCGCCAGGTATCACCACATCATTGACCCGGCCACGGGCTGCCCGGCGGACAGCGGCGTGGCTGGGGTGACGATTCTGGCAAAAAGCGGTTTTTTAAGCGACGCCCTTTCCACGGCCTGCTTTATTTTGGGAGCGGAAAAGGGGATGGCTCTGGCGGAGGACTGCGGAGCGGAAGTGTTGTTTGTGGGGAAGGACGGGAGTATTACCATGAGCGAAGGGATGAAGGCATATTATGTTCCTGCCTCCGGAAGCGCCGGCCATAGAGAGTGACGGTACTTGCAGATTGATCCGGTTTGATGTACAATGGTACCAGGCATAAAAACAGAAGGATGTGAGCGGATGGAAGAGAACAGCTATATCAATGTGGATGAAAAGACCCTGAAGCTGATAGATGAAAAGATGCCGCCGGAGGAAGAACTTCAGGATCTGGCGGAGTTTTTTAAGGTATTCGGAGATGCAACGCGGCTGAAAATACTGTATGTGCTGCTGTCTGCGGAGATGTGTGTATATGACATTGCTGCAGTTCTGGGGATGTCCCAGTCGGCCATTTCCCATCAGCTCAGAGTGCTGAAGCAAATGGATCTGGTAAAAAACCGCCGGGAGGGAAAGACAATTTTTTATTCCCTGGCCGACGGACATATTGTGACAATCTTAAGTCAGGGCCTGGATCATATTGAGGAGTGACTGATACGGTTTAAGAAGTTATCTTCTCGTGCCGTCTCTTCTCTTGCCGTCTGTAACAGGCGCTCGCAGGAAGCGGCGTCCTCCGCCCGCTGTTCGTCGGTGTAGGCGGCAAGCTCCGCCCGGATGGCGTCTGCGACTCCGGTTTTGTCCGCATAATGCCAGAAATGCTCCTGCAGCCTGCAGTCATTGTAGTGCCAGGGCTTGGAAACCATAATGTAATGAATAATTTTTATTTCATCTTCAGGGCAGGGAAGCACACCGAACACTTCGGTATTCCAGCCCGGATGAAGCCATAACACTCTGTCCTTGCAAAGCACGTTTAAATAATCCTCGTCCTGTGTAACCACAAAATTGTAAAAGCCCAACAGCTTCACGAATCCGGCCAGCAGCTGATTCTGTCGGAATTCTTTGCAGTTTATAACCAGCAGGCCCGCGTTAAAATAAGAATCCCGGCGGATGCCAAGCACCTTTTCCACATAGGTTCCGTAGACGTCCTCCTGTACCATGGCCTGCTCATGGCAGGCCGCCACATAATTGTCCTTTAAATCATGGTCGAACAGCTCTGCTATATCACCCAGCACAATAGTGTCGCTGTCTATGTAAACAGCCTTGTCGTATTCAGGAAACATTTCCGAAATAAACAGACGGTAATAAGTGGTTTTGGTGTAGTAATCCCGTATGGGCAGTTTGTCCTGAACGGATTCCAGAAATGCCGAAACATCCGGGAAACAAACAGAAAATTGGCTGTTCTGCATTTTCAGCAGTTCGTTCCGATGCGCGTCGGAAATGCCGGTGTTCAAAATATGGATGCGGTAACTGCGGTTGGGATTCCCGTTCTCTATGAGGGAACGGACGGACACAATGGCATATTTTGCGAAAATATCATCGCAGGCATAAAAAATCGGAATAATGTGGTTCATAATAAGTTCTCGCTTTCTCTTATAGTAATGGTATGGGAACCGTCAGGCTCCGCTCGTAAAATCCGGATCGGCAGGGCTTCAGTCCGCGGCAGGCGCAAAGGTATTGTAGGTGCTGCTTCCCAGAGGAGAGTGGTAAGTGGTGAGCTCATTTCCGAAGGACTGGAAATAAACGTACCGTGAGGTCATGTTGATGCGGGTAAAATTCCCCTCTGCAACCATATGATTGTCGGAGCCGTCTGTGCGCATACATCTCAGCTGAGGACTGGCGCTGTCGTTTTTCTGGTAATAGACATAGCCGTTTCCCACGTTGAAGCAGTCCACCCGGTCGTTGGTCAGCACCTGGATTTCGTTCATATTCAGGGAATAGCGGCAGAGCCGGTAATTGTTGGCAACGTCCATATAGTAGATGTAGCCGCCGTCCAGAGCGGGATACCAGAGATTTCCCCGCCACAGTTCGGAAGAAACGTCATTGGCCGTGTTCAGGGTATAGAGATAATGGTCGTCCCGGGTGCCGTTGTAGTAGATAATACCGTTCTCGGCACAGGCAGGATTGATCTGGTAGCTTGCCAGATCCACCTGATCGGACTTGTCGATCTTGAGCTTATAAAAGGAAGCTTCGTAAGTACCGGATTTGTCATCGGTCAGCAGATACAGATAATTATCTACCAGCTGTCCGGTTATTACCGTGTCTCTTGTCAGGGAGACAATGCTGTCGCCCTTCAGATCGCTCCGGCAAAAGGAGCGCACACCCTCTATCTGCCCCGGACCGGAATCCGCGGCGGAGCCGCTCTGATAGAAAAACAGATATTTGCCGCCGGCAAGAATATTTCTGACCTTCATTTTGTTCAGCAGCTTTACATCCGTCTCGTCAGGATTCATGGAATAGAGACAGCCGCGGTCGGCGGCGTTGGAAAAATAGACCCGGCCGTCGTATTCACAGAACAGTCCATCGTTGTTTAAATTGCCTGCGCTGTTGCCCACGGTGCCGTTGGGGTTCATGGAAATCCGATTGGAAAATGCACTGGCAATCCCCAGAGCCGCAAGCAGCAGGCAGATTCCGCTTATCAGGATGATTTTGACGGTCTTGTTCATCTGGATTCCTCCTCGTAGTTGCAACTTTTCCTATATAACAGTTCAGCCCCTCCCATTCATAAAAGCGTCTGCTTCGCATCCGTCGCCGCT
>JAMPFR010000068.1 GCA_023664365.1 Acetatifactor muris
GAAAGATATGAGGCATCCGGAGCAGGCCATAACAGAATTTTCCTTTCAAGGCTGTGTCGTATAAGGTAGAACTGTCAGAACTGGCAAGTATGCAGTATGATAAGTTTTTGGAGTATATTTATTATAAGTTAGAGAATCCGCAGGCTGCCAATGATTTGATGCAGGATTTTGATGACACGATAAATACTTTATCGGAACAGGCTGATTATTTGGGGTACTGTAGAAGTGAGCGGTTAAGGCAGCTGGGGTTCCATAAAATTCATTTCAAGAAGCTTCTTTCCCGCTGCACATCCGGATGACCCTGTCTGCAAATGACGTTTCTTCCTCACGGTGCGTCGTGTAAATAACCGCAGCCTTACTGTTTCTTATAAAATTCATTAACTTTTCGGCGTGTTCCCCGTCCAGGGACGCGGTAGGCTCGTCGAGAAGAATCATTTTGGCATTGCCGTTAGAAAAGGCTCTGGCGGCATTGATCCTCTGCTGTTCCCCTCCCGAAAGCCGGGATACGGAAGGAATTTCACGGTCTGAAAAATCAGAAACCCCTGTGGCATTTTTCAGGAAGCTTAAGGATGGTTTGCTTATTTCATCAAAACCGCCCATTGAGATATTATCATCAATGGCAGCTTCGTAAAGCTGGGAAGCGGCGGGCATATAAGAGAAAATACAGTTTTCCCTGAAATATTCCGCATCATCTGCCGGGGATTTCCCAAATAGTGTTATACTGCCGGAGGTCGGGGCATACATACCCATAATACAACGGAGCAGTGTGGATTTTCCGCTGCCGTTTTCACCCAGGATCGCAATATGCTCCCCCTCTTTTATATATAAATTGATATCCGACAGAATTTTTCTGCCCTCTGCTTCAAAACACAGTCCGTTGATTGCCAGGGCACAGCGATTGTCATAATTGTGAGGCTGTTCCTCTCTTTTTAAGGCGAAAAGCTCCCTGCCATTGTCGATCGGCACGGTGTTGTATGGGATATATGCCGCCATCTGTTGGATATCCTGAGTCTGATTGCCCGATTCCTCAATAATACTTTTAACGGAAGCAAGATTTCCTCCCGAAATCTTTACACTGCCGGGCAAAAATCCTAAAACAGGATAAATAAATCCGCCTACCAGTTCGCTTATTACTTTTTGCAGGGAACTATAAAGATTATTCTTTTTAAGCTGCTCTGCCTGAACACGGAAAATATCTCTTCTGGTTTGCTCAAAACGATCCCTTATGATGCTTTGCAGGCTGTTCATATTGATAAAATCCGCCTGATACATAAGCTCTTCCACATTTTTATTTTTTTCGGCTTCAAGGCCCTGGAGCCTGGATGCGTATTTTTCAGAGATGTCATTCACTTTTCTGCCTGCAAAAATTGTGACGCCTATATGGGCCAGGATAAAAAAGGAAACTGTATAATGGACCCTTACCGATAAAATCAACAGAACGCCTGTTACGATCACACTGATTACAAGCCTGATAATCATAACCCATAATGAGAGGGCGGAATCCGTGAAGGCGGTTATTTTCTGGAGCAGATCCTCCTCATTATATTTTGCTTCTCTTTCACCGTAGGGCAGCGCAAACAGATCCCTATACAAATCCGCCGATCCTCTGTAAATAAGGTTTGCGCACATTACATTTCCATATACATTCACCATGTAATCCAATGTAAGCATGGAAAAAGCGGCCAGAATCAGTAAAAAAATCATCAAGGGCGTTACAGCCATGCCACTTTCTATTCTGCCGATACTATATTGTATCATAAGGGGCGGAACCAGGGGCAGCGCAAAGGAAACGAAAGAAAACAGCATCAGCAGAGCCGCAAATTTCAACTTATGCTTTTTTAGGATAATGGATGTGGATTTCAACCTGTTTAACATTTTCATTTGTTTTAATGCCTCCCCTGTCGGTTCATCGCTGCAAACAATCCGCAATGTGCACATTTCCTATATTTAGGATTTTTACAAACCCCTGCGGGTCATGCTCAAAATCCGTATGTGAGGACATAATAAGTATCTGGGATCTTTCCTTAAGCTGTGCAAGGAGTTTTCCGAATATCTCCCTGCGTGAGTCCGGGTCTATGGCGGAGAAACTTTCATCGGAAAGGATCACGTCATAATCCCCGTAAAAAGCTCTGGCAAGACAGATTCTCTGCCGTTCTCCCGAAGACAGATTCAGCGTGGAAACAGGGGTGTCCATACCCTTTTGGAATTTGGGGATAAGGTCCTTTAATCCGGCCTGCTCCAATGCGTAATCAAGCTTCTTTTCATCCGCAGCTTTAAACATTGTGATATTTTCCTTTACTGTGCCTGAAATAAGCTGAGGTTCCTGGCTTAAATATAAGATTCTGTCCCAAAAGGAGTCTTCCTTAATATTTTTCAGGTTTTTACCGCAACAGATGATATTTCCGTTATAGCCTTTTAAAATATCCGCGAAAATTTTCAGCAGAGTGGATTTACCGCAGCCTGACGCCCCGTTTAAAATCAAACATTCACCTGATTTTAAGTCGAAATTTATGTTTTCAAAGAGATATCCATGGAATGTCCCTTTTTCATTTTCATAGGCAAAGCTTACATTTTGTGCAGAAATCGAAGTGATTTTTGCAATCTCCTCAAATCCGTCGGAAGCTTCGGCCTGCGGGGTCAGCAAGGTGTTTATCCTGCCGTCCATCCCCTTAAGCTGCTGATAATCTGAAATACAGCCGGGAATTTGATACAGGGTATTGGTTAAAAATCCCAGGGCCGCCAGAAGCGCAATTAAATCGCTGATTTCAATACTGCCTCTGGAAATCCCGTATCCCCCGATAATCAGTGTAACGCAGGTATTCAAGATTGTGTTTGCCGATCCTAAAATTCTTTGCAGGGTCATTGTGCCTAAAATTCTGGCCTGGTCGGTTTTATAGTCCGCAATTTCTTTTTGATAAGGTTTAATAACCCTTTCACCGTTGAGGGCATAGGCAGCCTCCCGGTTCCGTACCAGTTCCGCGTTGCGGTTATAAATCTCACCCATATGAAAATAAAGCTTTTCGTTTTGTTCCGGCAGCTTCCTGCCTTTGCAGGCGCTTATGGAAATTGCCGTCAGGGATAGGAGAAGGGTCAAAGCAAAAAGCCGGGGCTCGATCCTAATTACATAGATACTTGTCAAAATGACCGAAACAGCAGTTCCTGCTATTTTCAGTATAAATTCTGAAAGCTGCCCGGAATATGTAAAAATATCGTTTCGGATAATAGGCAGCATTATTTCGGTATTTTCAGGTTTTTTATAATTTTGACCAAGCCAGACGTCCAAACCCTTTTGCTCCAGCGATTCTATCAGCTTCTGCTTAATTGTCAGGGCCTTGCTGTTTTGAACGCAGAGAAGCAAAGCCGATATTATTATGCTCACTGCAAATACCGCAAATATGCTCCATATTCCGCTCGCATTTTTGGTTAAACAGAAGTCTGCCAAAAGCCTTATACATTCCAGATAAATAATACTCATACCCGAGCCCAGACAGACGGCAAGCCCTGCCGTAAACAAATGGCCGGCGGATTTTTTCAGTACGTTTTTTGATTCGGCATTCATTTTGTCCCTCTCCCGTTGACGCAACAGTCTGCTTTGATTATAAGTGTAAAAATACCGGAAATCAATAAAAATATATACCAATCTTATAATTTCAATCAGTCCTTTTCGCCCGGTTTATTTTGTGTTATAATTCTTGGCAGGGAAAAAGGAGGTTCAAAATGACACAGAGAGCAGACATTCACAAGGTACTTATCATCGGTTCAGGCCCCATTATCATCGGACAGGCCTGTGAATTTGACTATTCCGGCACCCAGGCCTGCAAGGCCCTGAAAAAGCTGGGCTATGAAATCGTGCTGGTGAACTCCAATCCGGCTACCATTATGACTGACCCGGAGACGGCGGACGTCACCTATATCGAGCCGTTGAATAAAGAGCGTCTGGAACAGATTATTGCAAAGGAGCGGCCTGACGCGCTGCTGCCCAATCTGGGCGGACAGTCGGGCTTAAACCTGTGCGCCGAGCTGGCGGGAGCCGGCATTCTGGAAAAATATAATGTGAAGGTCATCGGCGTTCAGGTGGATGCCATTGAGCGGGGTGAGGACAGAATTGAATTTAAGAAGACCATGAAGGAGCTTGGCATCGAGATGGCCCGCAGCGAGGTGGCTTACAGCGTGGAGGAGGCCTTGAAGATTGCGGAAGAGCTGGGCTACCCTGTGGTGCTGCGCCCCGCCTACACCATGGGCGGCGCCGGGGGCGGGCTGGTCTATAACAGGGAAGAACTGAAAACCGTCTGCGCCAGAGGGCTGCAGGCCAGCCTGGTGGGGCAGGTGCTTGTGGAAGAGTCCATTTTGGGCTGGGAGGAGCTGGAGCTTGAGGTAGTCAGGGACGCGTCAGGCAGTCTGATTACGGTGTGCTTTATTGAAAATATTGACCCTATGGGAGTACATACGGGAGATTCCTTCTGCGCGGCGCCCATGCTGACTATTTCAAAGGAGCTGCAGGCAAGGCTCCAGACTTACGCCTACCGCATTGTGGAGTCTGTGCAGGTCATCGGCGGAACCAACGTGCAGTTTGCCCATGACCCGGTGAGCGACAGGGTGATTGTCATTGAAATCAATCCCCGTACCTCCCGCTCCTCCGCCCTTGCTTCCAAGGCTACAGGTTTCCCCATTGCCCTGGTGAGCTCCATGCTGGCGGCAGGCTTAAACCTGAAGGATATTCCCTGCGGCAAGTACGGCACTCTGGACAAATATGTGCCGGACGGGGACTATGTGGTGATAAAATTTGCCCGCTGGGCCTTTGAAAAGTTTAAGGGCGTGGAGGACAAGCTGGGAACTCAGATGCGGGCTGTGGGCGAGGTTATGAGCATCGGCAAGAATTACAAGGAGGCCTTCCAGAAGGCAATCCGCAGTCTGGAAACCGGACGCTACGGTCTGGGGCAGATTGACAAGCTGATGCATAAAACAAAAGAACAGCTGCTTCAAATGCTGGCAACGCCCTCCAGCGAGAGACATTTCACTATGTACGAGGCGCTGCGCAAGGGAGCTTCTGTGGAGGAAATCCATGAAATTACCCATGTGAAGGAATGGTTTATCCGGCAGATGAAGGAGCTTGTGGAGGAGGAAGAGGAGCTGCTGGCCTGCAGAGGCGGACTGCCTGCAGACGAGAAGCTGATTGCCGCTAAAAAGGACGGCTTTTCCGATAAATACTTAAGTCTGCTGCTGCAGGTTCCCGAGGAGGAAATCAGGAACCGGCGTATAGCGCTGGGACTGGAGGAAGCATGGGAGGGCGTACATGTCAGCGGTACACGGGACAGCGCTTATTATTTCTCCACCTATAACGGGGCGGATAAAAATCCTGTGAACGACAGCAAACCCAAGGTGATGATCTTAGGGGGCGGCCCGAACCGTATCGGCCAGGGCATCGAGTTTGACTACTGCTGCGTACACGCCTCTCTGGCCCTGAAGAAGCTGGGCTTTGAGACCATTATCGTAAACTGTAACCCGGAGACGGTTTCCACGGACTATGACACCTCAGACAAGCTTTATTTTGAGCCGCTGACTCTGGAGGATGTGCTGAGCATTTATAAAAAGGAAAAGCCGGCAGGGGTGATTGCCCAGTTTGGCGGACAGACCCCCTTAAACCTGGCTGCGGCTCTGGAGAAAAACGGTGTGCGTATCCTGGGCACGGCGCCTGCCGTGATTGATCTGGCAGAGGACAGGGATCTGTTCCGGGCCATGATGGATAAGCTGGAGATTCCCATGCCGGAATCGGGTATGGCTTCCACGGTGGAGGAAGCTCTTGCAGCTGCCCGCAGGATCGGATATCCGGTCATGGTGCGTCCTTCTTATGTGCTGGGCGGCAGAGGCATGGAGGTAGTGTATGACGACGAAAACCTTGTGGATTATATGCAGGCAGCAGTGGGCGTGACGCCGGACAGACCCATACTGATTGACCGATTCCTGAATCATGCCATGGAGTGCGAAGCGGACGCCATCAGCGACGGGACAAACGCTTTTGTACCTGCAGTGATGGAGCACATTGAGCTTGCCGGCGTACATTCCGGTGATTCGGCCTGCATCATCCCTTCCAGGCATATTTCTGAGAAGAATGTGGCCGTCATCAAGGATTATACCCGCAGAATTGCGGAGGAAATGCATGTAAAGGGCCTGATGAACATGCAGTATGCCATTGAGAATGATAAGGTGTATGTGCTGGAAGCAAATCCAAGAGCCTCCCGCACGGTGCCTCTGGTATCCAAGGTGTGCAATATCCGTATGGTGTCTCTGGCTACGGATATTATCACGGCGGACATTACAGGCAGGCCTTCTCCCGTGCCAACCCTGAAGGAGCAGGAGATTCCCTATTATGGCGTAAAGGAATCCGTATTTCCCTTTAATATGTTCCCGGAGGTTGACCCCATTCTGGGGCCGGAGATGCGTTCTACCGGCGAGGTGCTGGGACTGGCTTCCACCGTGGGCGAAGCATTCTTTAAGGCCCAGGAGGCCACGCAGACCAGGCTTCCTCTGGGGGGCACGGTGTTAATCAGCGTCAACCGCAAGGACAAGGCGGAGGTTGTGGAAGTGGCGAAGCTGTTCCATGAGGCAGGATTCCATATTCTTGCCACGGGAAATACCTGCAGACTGATACAGGAGGCGGGAATAGAGGCGGAACCGGTAAAGAAGCTCTACGAAGGCCGTCCCAATGTGCTGGATATGATTACCAACGGAAAAGTCGATCTGATCGTCAACTCTCCCGTGGGCGCCGACAGCGTACATGACGACAGTTATCTGCGCAAGGCGGCAATCAAGGGTAAGATTCCCTACATGACCACCATTGCCGCGGCTAAGGCAACGGCGGAAGGAATTCTCTGCATAAAGCAGAACGGAAACGGAGAGATACAGTCCCTGCAGAGCCTGCATGGGCAGATAAGGTAAAAATATTTTTTTGTATGAAAGCTGAAAAATGTCACATACTATGTATGACAGAAGAAAAAAGACTCCTGCGAGGGTCTTTTTTTGATGGAAGTGTGAGAAGAATTTCTAAATCTCACACTGAAGAATCGCAAGGGAAGCGATTCTTCTCATTGATTGTTTGTGGATCGGAAGTGAGGATAACTGCGGGCTGGGGCGTCTGCAGACCGGATTTTGTCGGGCAGATTTTCGGGGAGCATATAGCGTATGAGACGGAACAGTGATGAAAATAAGAAAATTCAGGAGCAGGCCGGGAACAGCATGGTAGTGATACTGGAAAACTGGAAAAAAAGAGTCCGGCGGCTGAAGATATACCGGGCATGTCTGATTGCAATGCTGGCAGTCAGCTGTACGGCGCTTACGGGGACGGTCTGTTACCGGATAGAAAGCAGCATCCCTTCTGTTATCAATATCAGGGCCGGGGAAGAGGATTCGTTTCTGCTGGGCATTCCTGCCAGAGCCGAGATTATCAGCGTAAGCGACCAGGGACACAGCAACATACCTGAGGGAGCCGTCAATATTGACCTGAGTAAAACGGTTACCATGAAGATGAACCCGGATGCTTCCTGCCAGATGCAGGTAAAACTCTTTGGTTTCTTACCAATCAAGCAGGTAGATATCCGGGTCATCGAGGATCAGACCCTGATACCGGTAGGGGCGCCCATTGGCATTTATGTGAAGACAGACGGGGTTCTGGTGGTGGGAACGGGGGAGTTTCAAAACGAGAACGGGCTTAAATGCTCACCGGGAAAAAACATAGTAAAATCAGGCGATTACATCCGCAAGGTAAACGGACAGGAGATAGAAGAGAAGGATGAGCTGACCAGGATGGTGGAGGACTGCGGCGGAAATGCGTTGATACTGACCGTGGAGCGGGAGGGGGAGAGCATGGACGTGCAGATAAAGCCGGAACGTGACGAGGCCGGAAAGTACAAAATCGGAGTCTGGGTCAGGGACGACGCCCAGGGCGTAGGAACCATGACATATATTGACAGCCAGGGAAACTTCGGAGCCTTGGGGCACGGCATCAATGACGTGGATACCAGCACACTCATGCAAATGGGAGGCGGCACTCTTTATGAGACGGACATTATTGAAATCAAAAAGGGAGAAGCGGGTAGTCCGGGAGAAATGACGGGCATGATAATTTATACAGACGAACATATTCTTGGCAGCATCACCGAGAACAGCACCCGGGGAATTTTCGGCACCTGCAATGCCAGAGCGCTGTCTCTGGGGGTAAATGCGCCGCTGCCTATCGGGCTGAAGCAGGAAATCCAAAAAGGGCCTGCCCAGATACTCTGTACCGTGAACGGGACGCCCCAATATTATGATGTGGAAATCACGGAAGTACATCTGAATCATGACAATGTGAACCGGGGCATTGAACTGAAGGTCACGGATCAGGAGCTTCTAAAAATTACAGGCGGCATCATCCAGGGCATGTCCGGCAGCCCGATTATCCAGAACGGAAAGCTCATCGGCGCGGTGACTCATGTGCTGGTGCAGGATGCATCAAAAGGCTACGGAATATTTATTGAAAACATGCTGGAGCAATGAGTCCGGGCAGGACAGGAACGTCCTGATGAGGCGCAGGGAAGCCATACAGGCGAAAAAAGAAAACAGGAAACCGAAAGCGTTGCGCGAAAGTGATTTCCTTTTGGGCGTATATGACAGGACCAGGATGGGGGCGCTGCGCTTTAAATTAAGAGAAGACGGAGCGTTTATATCGGATGATGAGGGTCTTGCGGTTCCCCCTTGGACAACGCTTCGCACCTTGGAGGCTGCCAGTCTCGGTTTTGAGAGGGATGAGAGAGGGCTGGGGGAAAATGGCTGAAGCAATTGCTGGCACCGGGGTCTTCTCTGGGCGGCGCAAGGCCCAAAGCGACCGTACAGGATGAAAAAGGAAACCTGTGGATTGCAAAATTTCCGTCAAAGCATGATGAAGTAAACATCGGCGCATGGGAAAAAGCAGTACATGATCTGGCAAAGCTGTGCGGGCTTAACGTGCCGGAAGCAAGGCTGGAGACCTTTTCGAAAGCGGGGTCTACATTCCTTGTAAAAAGATTTGACAGAGACGGTAATAAAAGAATACATTTTGCATCAGCGATGACCCTGCTTGGAAAAACGGATGGGGCTTCCGGCGAAGAAAGCTGCGGTTATCTGGATATCGCTTCCTTTATCAGACAAAATGGAGCGGCTCCGGAGCAGGATTTAAAAGAGCTCTGGAAACGTATTGTTTTCAATATGGCGGTATCGAATACGGATGACCATTTGAGGAATCATGGATTTATTTTGACAAAAACAGGATGGAGACTGTCCCCGCTTTATGATGTAAATCCGGTTCCTTACGGAGATACTTTGTCTTTGAATGTAAATATGGACGATAATTCCATTTCTATGGAGCTTGCTGTCAGCGTTGCAAAATATTTTAACATCAAAGAAGAGGAAGCTGACAGAGTCATAAATGAGATTAAACTGACCGTGAAAGATAATTGGGAAAAAGCTGCGGGGAGATGCGGATTATCAAGAAGTTCCTGTGAATATATGAAATCAGCATTTGAGATGTGTTATCTTGTGTGAGGGATAATGTCGGTTCGATTTTATTGTACAAAATAAATAAACTTTTAAAATATTTGTATAACCACAAACAGAAAGATTTTTTTCATTGTAGTTTTTATAAAAATATGATATTATATTAATGAAATTTGGGCTATTATGAAATTCTATCAGACATCCTGATTTTTATATGGACAATTACAAAAAATTCAACAGTATTTATTTGGTAAGAAAGAATAGAAACAATAGAAACAAAAGGCGGCAGCATGAAAAGTGAAGATATACTGATTGCGCATATAGATGTGGAGGGGAATATCCAGGAGGTGAAGGCTCATCTGCTTGGTACGGCAAGAAGAGCAAAAGAGTTTGCCACCGAATTTGGCTGCGGAGATGCGGCATATTTATGCGGGCTGCTGCATGATATTGGAAAGTATTCGGAGGCATTTCAAAAACGGATAAGAAATCCTCTGTCTTCCAATCGTGTAGATCACTCTACTGCGGGAGCAGTGGAAATACAGAAGCTGGACAGAAATTATATCGCATTGGGCATGGCAGTGGCAGGACATCATAGCGGGTTGTTGGATGGAGGAAATATTACAACCGCAAATCCGGAGGATGGAACTTATTTCGGGCGGCATAAAAAGACGCTGGAGGATTACAGCAGGTGGAAGATGGATCTGCAACAGGAAATTTCCGATATTCGCTCGGTGGCATTTCCGACATTTTGTAATAAGAGCAGCTTTAATATGTCCTTTTTTATCCGCATGATTTTTTCCTGCCTAGTGGATGCGGATTACCTGGATACAGAAGCCTTTATGAACGGAACTCAGGCAGAAAGAGGCGGCTATGATTCTCCGGAGACCTTACGGCATTGCTTTGAAGAATATGTCAGCTGCTGGCTGGAAACGGAAGGGTCAGGAGCAGGGGCAAATACAGAACTGTGCAGGTAGCGCAACAGGATACTGCGGGAGTGTATGGAGAAGGGAAAAGAGTATTCCAGAGGACTGTATACCCTGACTGTGCCCACGGGAGGCGGAAAGACTACAGCATCTATGGGATTTGCGCTGAACCATATCTGCACACACGGTCTGAAAAGAATTATTTATGTAATACCTTATACATCCGTTATCGATCAGAATGCGGCGGTTTTTGAACACATTTTCGGACAGGAAAATGTTCTGGAACATCATTCCGGCGTTTGGTATGATGTAAGCGAGGATGAAGGAGAAGAGAAAAATTACAGGAAAGCATTGGCTGCGGAAAACTGGGATGCACCGATTGTAGTAACTACTGCGGTGCAGTTTTTTGAATCATTGTATGGCAGCAGAAGCGGGAAATGTCGGAAACTGCATAATATTGCAAACAGCGTTATTATCTTTGACGAGGCGCAGACATTGCCGGTGCCTTATCTGGAACCCTGTGTGGCTGCAATGGCACAACTGGCAGAGAATTACAGATCAACGGTTGTACTGTGTACAGCGACACAGCCGGCTCTGGAGGAAAGGTTTCAGACCTATATACCGGAATGCCGTATTCGGGAGATTTGCAGTGGTACCGAAGAATTGTTTGCCTTTTTCAAGAGGAATGTAATTAAAAATATTAATTCATTATCTGCGGAAGAATTGGAAGAACGTTTGTGCAGCCGGGAGCAGGTGCTTTGTATTGTCAACAGGAGGAAAACGGCACAGGAATTATATCAGGCGCTGGAAGAGGATGGAGTTTTTTGTCTGACAACCTTATTGTGCCCTGCTGACAGGAAGCTTAAATTTGCAGAAATCAGAGAACGGCTGCATGCCGGAGAAAAGTGCAGGGTGATAGCAACATCACTGTTGGAAGCGGGAGTTGACTTGGATTTCCCGCAGGTATACAGGCAGGAGGCAGGACTTGATTCCCTGATTCAGGCTGCAGGCAGATGCAATCGGGAAGGAAAACGGCCGCGGGAGGAGCAGATAGTCTACTCTTTTCGTCTGGAAGGCGAGGAGAGCAGATATGCAGCTCAAAGCATTGCAGCATTACGGGAAGCGTGGCGCAGATATGAAGCAATCGATGAGCCTGAAGCAATTTCCTTTTACTTTCAATATTTCAGAGATCTTTTGGGAAAAGAAAATCTGGATCAGAAGGAGATTATGGCAGCGTGGGGAAAAGGCATAGGAGGCAGTTGCTTCCCCTTTGCGACTGTCAGCCAAAAATTCCATTTGATTGAGAATGCGATGAAAACAGTTTACATACCACTGGAGGAAGCATTTGACTTGCTGAAAGAGGCAGAGACAGGTGCTGCAGACAGAAATACATACAGAAAATTGGGCCAGTATGGCGTCAATGTTTATGAAAATCATTTCGCAGAGCTTTGGAGGGCAGGCTGTCTGGAAGAAATCAGCAAGGAGATTTTTGTGCTTCGGGATAGAAATCAATATAGCAGAGATACCGGACTTAAGATGGATGTGGAAACCGGATATGGAATATTGATATGACCGGGAAATGGGAATAACGGTATATAGTATAACAGCAGGGCGAAATGTTCAGGCGACAGATATTGTCTGTCGCCTGAATGTGCATTACAGTTTAAACTATTATTTCAATCCGCATCAATTTGATGACATAAATAGTGTAACGTTTTTTGAAAAAAAATGCAATATTGGTATTGACAGCAGTATAAAATTATAATACAATTACAAAGAACATGATTTACAATTTAAACTATTGAATGAAAGGAGGGAAATGAAATGTCAGTTATGGTGGAAACATGGGGGAAAAATGCATGCTTTTCCAGACCGGAGATGAAAACAGAAAGAGTGTCTTATGATATCATTACACCTTCTGCCGCAAGGGGACTTCTGGAAGCGATCTATTGGCATCCGGGGCTAAACTGGGTGGTGGATAAGATTTATCTGATGGCGCCGATTCAGTTGGAAAGACAGAAGGAGGCAGAAATTGACCCTACAGGCATTAAAATGACAAGTGTCAAACGAAATGAAGTGAAATCAAAAATTTCGGCCAGTACTGTGCGAACTGTTATGACAACAGGAGGAGGCAGTCTGTATCTGAATACGGCGGTTGAGAGGAATCAGCGCTCTTCCCTGATATTGCAGGATGTACATTATGTGATTGAAGCTCATTTTGATATGACTCCGGATGCCAGTCCCGGAGATAATCAGGGAAAGTTCCAGGATATTATGAAACGGCGTTTGCGGAAAGGGCAGTGTTATCATCAGCCGTATTTTGGGTGCAGGGAGTTTCCGGCACATTTTCGGGAATGGGAAGGCGGTGAAATACCTGTCGTTCCGTTGACGAAGGATTTCGGATATATGCTTCACAGTATGGATTACGATAATCCGGCAGGAATCTGTCCCAGATTTTTCAGGGCACAGATGAAGGATGGGGTGCTGGATCTGAGGGATTGCGAGGTGGTTATGTGATATTGCAGGCTTTGGTAAAACATTATGAAGACCTGTTGGAAAAAGGGGAAATCCCCAGACCCGGCTGGGGAACTGCAAGAGTTTCTTTCGGACTGAATCTGGATAAGGAAGGGAATATCATTGATTTGGTTTCGCTGAAGGTTCAGAAGGAAAAAGGAAAAAAAGTTGTCGATGAGCCTCGGGAGATGATAGTGCCGCAGCCCGTGAAGCGAGCGGTAAATATCAGCCCTAATTTCCTGTGCGATAATGCTACCTATGTGTTGGGAGTGGATGAAAAAGGTAATCAGGAAAGAACCCGGCAGTGTTTTACTGCGCTCTGTGAATTGCACAGGGAATTACTGCAGGAGGTACAATCAGATGCGGCAAAAGCAGTCCTGCTCTTTTTGCAGAAATGGGTTCCGGAAGAAGCATCAGAGCATCCATGTATAAAGGAGGCCTGGAAGGAATTAATGGTCGGCGCCAACATCCTTTTTTGCTATGAAGGCAAACCGGTAACAGAGGATACCGCTGTCAGAAGCTGTTGGCAGCAGTATTACGATAACCGGGGAGCGGAACAGAACGGGTTCTGTATGATTACCGGAAAACCGGCGCACATTGCAACATTGCATCCTGTTATCAAAGGAGTATATGGGGCACAGGCAATGGGCACTTCTTTGGTATCCTTTAATGCACGGGCTTTTTGCTCTTATGGAAAGGAACAGGGTGAAAACGCTTCCGTCGGAGAATATGCGGCGGCGGCCTATGGTGCAGCCCTGAACAGTCTGTTAAGTGACAGAGAACATAGTAAATGGATTGGCGATACCACGATTGTCTGTTGGGCGGATGGAGGTGAAAAAGAATATCAGGATGTGGGCATTGCTGCAATGTTCGGAGTGGAAGATGAGGGAAAAGTAACGGATGAAAATCTGAGTGCCATTTTGAATGCGGCCCTTGAAGGGAAACCGATTGAACTGGAGAACCTGAGACTGGATGTGAACCGGCATTTTTATATTCTGGGTGTGGCACCGAATGCGGCACGTTTGTCTGTCCGTTTTTTCTGGCAGGATTCCTTTGGAAATATGCTGCGAAATGTGGGAAGACATTATGACAGACTGGAAATCGTAAAGCCGGTTTATGACAGATATGAAAGACTTCCATGTTGGAAGCTGCTGCAGGAAACGGTTAACCAAAATGCAAGGGACAAAACACCCTCGCCGCAGATGGCTGCAGATGTGATGAAGGCCATATTGACAGGAGGTGCATACCCTGCATCTTTATTGAACGGAGTGATGCAGCGCATTCGGGCAGAACATGAGGTGACCAGAGGCAGGGCGG
Organism: Acetatifactor muris; assembly: GCA_023664365.1. GTDB lineage: Bacteria > Bacillota > Clostridia > Lachnospirales > Lachnospiraceae > Acetatifactor > Acetatifactor muris_B. The sequence continues at coordinate 14,262 of JAMPFR010000068.1, forward strand.
CAATTATCAAGGCTTATTATTTGAAAAACAGAAACATACAGTGTCCAGAGGAGGTATTACAGATGGCATTAAATGAAGAAAGCAGGAATGTGCCTTACAACTTGGGAAGATTGTTTGCAGTGCTGGAGCATATTCAGCAGGAAGCAAATCCGGGGATTAATTCGACGATAAAGGATAAATACTTTAATTCTGCTGCATCTGCCCCTGCAAACACTTTCCCGATGCTTGTAAACCTGGCACAGAAGCATTTGAGGAAATTGGGGGCCGAAGGAAGCCGGATTTCTTTTCAGAAACAGGTTCAGGAAATCGTAGAAAAGCTGGGAGAAGAGTACCCGGTGCGGATGACACTGCCACAGCAGGGTTCATTTCATTTGGGCTATTATCATCAGACGCAGAAGCGTTATCAGAAGAAGGAGGAGAAGTAAAAATGAGTGAGGTAATAAAAAACAGGTATGATTTTGTGATTTTATTTGATGTGGAGAACGGAAATCCTAACGGTGACCCCGATGCGGGAAATATGCCGAGAGTTGATCCGGAGAGCGGGTATGGTCTTGTAACAGATGTCTGCTTAAAGAGAAAAATTCGCAATTATGTGGAAACGGTAAAGGAAGATGAAAAAGGATATCGCATTTATATCAAGGAAAATATTCCCTTAAACCGTAGTGATAAGGAAGCATATGATTATGTGGGTGCGGCCGCAGGCGATATAAAGGCAAAGAAAAAAGAGGATCCCGAACTGGATCGGAAGATAAGGGATTTTATGTGTGAAAATTTTTATGACATCAGGACTTTTGGCGCGGTAATGACAACATTTGTAAAGGACAAGCTGAATTGCGGGCAGGTGAGGGGGCCGGTCCAGATTGGTTTTGCCAGATCAGTGGATCCTGTATTGCCGCAGGAGATCACCATTACCAGAGTAGCTATTACTACGGAAAGCGATGCGGAGAATAAGGGTACGGAGATGGGGAGAAAGTATATCGTACCCTATGCACTGTATCGCGCTGAGGGTTATATTTCAGCAAATCTCGCAAGAAAGGTCACAGGATTTTCAGAGGAGGATCTTGAACTTTTGTGGCAGGCAATTTTAAATATGTTTGAGAATGATCATTCTGCGGCGAGAGGTAAGATGGCTGTCCGAAAACTGATTATTTTCAGACATAACAGCGAACTTGGATGTGCACCGGCTCACAAGCTGTTTGACGGTGTAAAAGTAGAGAGAAAGACCGGGGTGGAGATTGTCAGGGAATTTGGTGATTATACAGTGGAAATCGACGCAAATCTGCCGGACGGTGTAACCTGCATCTGTAAGGAATAATCGATATGGAATATGAAGAAGAGGATTTTTTGCTGTTGTCCGGTATTCAGCATTTTGCATTTTGCAGGAGGCAGTGGGCATTGATTCATATCGAACAGCAATGGGAGGAAAATGTCAGAACCTTTGAAGGAAGAAGTATGCATGAAAACGCACATAATCCGTTCTATAAAGAAAAGAGGGGAGGGATATTGTCTGTTCGTGCAATGAAGGTCTTTTCCAGAAGCCTGGGAGTCAGCGGAGAATGCGATTTGGTTGAGTTTCACGCGGACTCTCAGGGAGTTCCGTTAAATGGTCGTGAGGGCCTTTACAGGGTAGTGCCTGTAGAATATAAGCGCGGGGCACCTAAAAGCCACGACGCGGATGAACTGCAATTAACGGCGCAGGCAATGTGTCTTGAAGAAATGCTGCAAACGGAAATTGAACTGGGCTATTTGTATTATGGAGAGACGAAGCACAGAAAGGAAGTGGAATTAACAGCAGCCCTTCGGGAGAAGGTAAGGGATTCCCTGAAAGAGATGCATCGGTATTATGAAAGCAGCTACACTCCGAAGGTAAAAGCCGGAGCAAAGTGCAAACAGTGTTCACTGCAAAATATATGCATACCGGATCTTGGCAGTCATGCCGGTGTTAAAAACTATATAGAAACCGTACTCGGGGAGGAAACGAGATGAAGAAGCTTCTTAATACGCTTTATGTGACGTCGCCTGATGCGTACTTGAGTCTGGATGGGGAAAATATTGTGGTCAGGAAAGATGAGGAAATAGCAATGCGTCTTCCCATTCATAATCTTGAAGCAGTGGTGACATTCAATTATACCGGTGTCAGCCCGGCGCTGATGAAAAAGTGTACGGAAAATAATGTGTCAATAAGCTTCTTCCTGGGGAATCAGTACTGCGGAAGGTTTATCGGGCAGGAAAACGGAAATGTTATTTTGCGTAAAACGCAGTACCGGTTTTCGGACGACGCGCAGAAATGCCTGGACATTGCACGCAATATGATTCTTGGGAAAGTTTATAATGAGCGCTATGTAGTCAATCGCGCCATACGGGATCACGAAATGAGAGTCAATGTCGAAAAAATGCGTCATGCCTCTGAATTGCTGCAAAATGCCGTTGAGAATATCAGGAACTGTCAGGGTCTGGACGAATTAAGAGGATATGAGGGAGAGGCGGCGACAGTTTACTTTCATGTATTTGATGAACTGATCTTGCAAAATAAAGAACAATTTCGGTTTAACGGAAGAAATAAACGTCCTCCGCTTGACAATGTGAATGCGCTTTTGTCATTTGTATATTCCCTTTTAGCGAATGAATGTGCCGGAGCGGCATACTCTGTCGGTTTGGATCCATATGTAGGTTTTATGCATCGTGACAGGCCGGGCAGAAAGTCGCTGGCACTGGATTTAATGGAAGAACTGAGGAGTCCCGTCGCGGATAGATTTGTACTGACGCTTATAAACAAACGGCAAGTTACGGCAGTTGATTTCCTGAAAATGGAAGATCATGCGGTCATTATGACAGATTCCGGCAGAAAGGCCGTTATTCAGAGATGGCAGGAGACAAAGCAGGAGGTGATACAGCATCCTTTTTTAAAAGAAAAGGTGCCGGTGGGACTACTGCCCTATGTTCAGGCATTGCTGCTTGCCAGATATCTGCGGGGAGATTTAGATGCATATCCGCCATTTTTTAAGAGGTAAAAGTATGTTGGTATTGATTACATATGATGTAAATACAAAGACCAGTCAAGGTGTAAAGCGTCTGGCAAAAGTGGCCAGAGTATGTGTAAATTATGGGCGGAGGGTGCAGAATTCGGTATTTGAATGTCTGGTTGATAATACGCAGCTTGCCATGATAAAAAAGCAAATTTTGGATATTATTGACGAGAAGGAAGACAGCGTCAGATATTATGTTTTGGGTGAGCAATATAAAAACCGGATAGAACATGTGGGACATGATAGGGGAACTGATCCTTCGGGAACACTAATCTGTTAATGCGCGAAAGCCAAGCGCTCATTAAAAATGGTATTTATTCGCATAAGTTTCATGTACTAAATTAATAGAAATTTAATATACAGCCGTTTATGTATATATATAATGTTTATTTTTTTATAAAATATTGTAAAGAGGTTGTATATAAAAAGATAGTTTATTAGTTAGTTTTGCGGTCGTCCCCCCTGTGGGGACGTGGGTTGAAATCTTTCTGAAAAGCTTTTGGAAGAAGCGGGCTACACGTCGTCCCCCCTGTGGGGACGTGGGTTGAAATTCCCACATATCCAGACAATCCTGAATAGTTACCTTGTCGTCCCCCCTGTGGGGACGTGGGTTGAAATTCGAGCGCAGCGGCAACGGCTTTTGCCGATATATCGTCGTCCCCCCTGTGGGGACGTGGGTTGAAATCGCCTTGATGTTTCCGTAGTCAGATCGCCCCTCGTCGTCCCCCCTGTGGGGACGTGGGTTGAAATTGAATAATAATTAACATCAGCTTCCGCCGACTTTGTCGTCCCCCCTGTGGGGACGTGGGTTGAAATTCTGCTCTCTCCACTGACTCCTTCCGGCAGTCGAGTCGTCCCCCCTGTGGGGACGTGGGTTGAAATTTTATATATCTCCACCTGTCACTCCCTCCTATATGTCGTCCCCCCTGTGGGGACGTGGGTTGAAATATCCCCCGCAGACGCAGGAGAAGAGCTAAACAGCGTCGTCCCCCCTGTGGGGACGTGGGTTGAAATTCTGTGCTTGACCACCTTTGCATCCTGCATCACCGTCGTCCCCCCTGTGGGGACGTGGGTTGAAATTTTTCGCGTCATATGTTGATATGTGCATTACTGAGTCGTCCCCCCTGTGGGGACGTGGGTTGAAATACCAGATGTTTTACTCTACTACTCGTCGGAAGTATCGTCGTCCCCCCTGTGGGGACGTGGGTTGAAATATCTGCTCCGAATCAGCCTCTATATAGAGTCCCAGGTCGTCCCCCCTGTGGGGACGTGGGTTGAAATCGACAAACGCACTTTTATTGGCACCATAATACTGTCGTCCCCCCTGTGGGGACGTGGGTTGAAATAGAGCATCATCACCTATATTTACTCCCATACTCTCGTCGTCCCCCCTGTGGGGACGTGGGTTGAAATAACACTGTTTAACTATGTTGTCAATACCAAAGTTGTCGTCCCCCCTGTGGGGACGTGGGTTGAAATTCCAAATCATCAATTTGTCCTGTGTGCGTTCCAAGTCGTCCCCCCTGTGGGGACGTGGGTTGAAATTTGTCAAACGTATCCGGCGGAAATACCATCTTATCGTCGTCCCCCCTGTGGGGACGTGGGTTGAAATGGAATCTGGAGGCTAAAATCTAAATTGACATTGCCGTCGTCCCCCCTGTGGGGACGTGGGTTGAAATGTTTCTTATGGGATTTGCAAGAGCCGGATATGCCGTCGTCCCCCCTGTGGGGACGTGGGTTGAAATATATTTTTATACCTCCAACCAAGCGCACAGTATTGTCGTCCCCCCTGTGGGGACGTGGGTTGAAATTGCATATGTTACCGTTGTCGGCGCTGGCCCTGCGTCGTCCCCCCTGTGGGGACGTGGGTTGAAATAGGTTCTGCGTCTGGCAAAGGTTAGAGCGGATATGGTCGTCCCCCCTGTGGGGACGTGGGTTGAAATTGGGTGTACTCTTTGATGAGGAAGCCTTGGGATATGTCGTCCCCCCTGTGGGGACGTGGGTTGAAATATCATTTGCTGTTGCTTCTGCATTAATCAATCTCTGTCGTCCCCCCTGTGGGGACGTGGGTTGAAATAAGCGCAAACTGGCAGATGGTATCTCATACACTCGTCGTCCCCCCTGTGGGGACGTGGGTTGAAATATATTTTCCAGTATAATTTGTAATACCATTCGCGTCGTCCCCCCTGTGGGGACGTGGGTTGAAATCCAACACCCCATTAAGCGTTGAGTTTGTCACCACGTCGTCCCCCCTGTGGGGACGTGGGTTGAAATATTTCCAATCTCCACCATTGCACCGGCAACGTACTGGTCGTCCCCCCTGTGGGGACGTGGGTTGAAATATAACAGGAGATTCAAGGACAACAGTATTCCCGGTCGTCCCCCCTGTGGGGACGTGGGTTGAAATGGAGGGGTTGGAATGAAGGTGCTGGAGCGTTGCAGTCGTCCCCCCTGTGGGGACGTGGGTTGAAATATCCGTAATACAAGGAGTTTCTGACGTTACTCCGCGTCGTCCCCCCTGTGGGGACGTGGGTTGAAATAGGAGATTAATATTAAGCCCTTTATCGATATTCGCGTCGTCCCCCCTGTGGGGACGTGGGTTGAAATATGCTAAGCTGTCCCAATACGCGATTTAACACAATGTCGTCCCCCCTGTGGGGACGTGGGTTGAAATTAACTTCACCTGCTATATTTCCCGTAATATCCACGTCGTCCCCCCTGTGGGGACGTGGGTTGAAATAGAACAACCGTCGTGTATCTCTTTTGAGATACACGTCGTCCCCCCTGTGGGGACGTGGGTTGAAATACAGAATACAACTGTTTACAATCTGCTGGTGGCGGGTCGTCCCCCCTGTGGGGACGTGGGTTGAAATAGCAGATACTTTCTGCTGCTAGCGAGCTGGTGACGTCGTCCCCCCT
>JAMPFR010000069.1 GCA_023664365.1 Acetatifactor muris
AATTTTTTCTTTAAGCTGGTTTTCAGAATATATCATGTCTTCTTTCTCCAATATCGTCATTTCATTATGATCCTTGCACTACATCGTTCAATTTCTGCAGTCTTATCCACAGAAGCCATCTTCTTACGTCATCCGCCTTACTGTAAAGCGCAAACTCCTTTTCCACAGGAAATAGATCCCGCCACACAACTGCGGGATCAGCGCAAGGGTAAAATAAAAACACACCTTTACAATAAAGGCAAAAATCACGAAAACAGATGTTCCGGTTTGAACATTTTCGAATCCGGAAACTCAAGATTTTTAACGGCTTCTGCTGATTATTTTTGCAATTTCCTCCTCTGACGCCCCTGCGGGGATTTCAAAGGTTCCCGCGCTGATTCTCTTAGAGTAGCCGCTGTCTATCAGATACTGGTCAAATGCCGCCGCATCGGCTATCAGCCCCGCAGCGGCCAGCTGATTACACACAGCTCTGGAACCGTTTCCCCTTTGTACCACGATCTTCACCGTGTCTCCATCGGAAGCATCCTCCGATGCCTGGGTTGGGGAAGCAGATGTCACGGAGGATTCCGGCGTAGGTGATGCAGAAGGAGACGGCTCCGGCGCTGCGCTCACTTCCGGCGTGGGTGACGCGGAAGGAGACGGCTCCGGCGCTGCGCTCACTTCCGGCGTGGGTGACGCGGAAGGGGTCGGCTCCGGCGTTGCGCTCACTTCCGGCGTGGGTGACGCGGAAGGGGTCGGCTCCGGCGCTGCGCTCACTTCCGGCGCGGGTGACGCGGAGGGGGATGATTCCGGCTTTGCCCCGCCCTGATCCAAATCCGTCAGCTTCAGTGATTCGCTCTCCACCATACCCAGCTTTGCAGCCGCCGCCTTAATCTCGGCATCCGTCAGCGGCCTCCCGCTTTTCGTGGCTATTCCCATAATCAGGGCTGTCACCACAATACCGATGCCCAGCCCTCTCATATAACTCTTTAATTTCACTTGTTACACCTCTATTGGTTCCTGAACAGGTCAATTACCAGCTTCACCTCGCCAACGCCCAGCCCCAGATCCCTTGCGATAGCCACCTTTGACTTTCCCTGACGATAAAGCTCCAGTATCCTCTCATTGTTGTTCTGTCCGTCCGCCGCTCTCTCCTGCAGAAAGCTCACCCTTCCCGCAGAAACGTCCGCCGAAGCAGATGTCTGCGGCATGGACGCCGCTGGCATGGACGCCGCTGGCATGGATGCCGCTGGCATGGATGCCGTTGGCACGGACGCTGCCGGCATGGACGGCATCGGCACGGATGTCTGCGACATGGATGTCGCTGGCATGGATGTTGCTGGCATGGACGCCGCCGGCATAAGCGGTTGCGACACGGATGCCTGCGGCATGGATGTCGCCGGTATGGACGGCATCGACACGGACGCTGCCGGCATAAGCGGTTGCGACACGGATGCCTGCGGCATGGATGTCGCTGGCATGGATGTCGCCGGTATGGACGCCGCCGGCAGGCTGCCCGCTCCCGCCGCTGCGGATGAACGCTGCGCCATCGTCTGCAGCCTTGATATTGCCGTCACGCCTGCGGGAACCGGCTCTGCAGGCTGAACCTGAACCTCCTGCATACTGCCAAGCTTTTCCTCTACCTCTTTCACCGTGCGGTTTACTGCCGAAACCGTATTTTTAAGGTTATCATGTTTGCTGTTCAGCATATCATACAGGAACATTGCTTCTTCATGGTTCTTGTGTATCTCTGTCAGCACGGTGTCCGAGTATTCGCTCACCGCCATAATCTTTTCGTTGGACAGACGTTCCAGCGAACGCTCCGTCTTTTCCATGGCATAAGTTACGGCCTCCTCCACCACGCCGTCCACCTGTTCCCTGACGCTGTCCATCTCGCGGCTTACCATATCCGCGATTTCTTCTTTCACCAGTTCTTTGGACTGCTCGGAAGCCTCGCCCTTTTTATCCGGAATTAAAAAACTCAATATAAAAATGATTCCGCCCGCAGCCAGCAGGACAATCTCCGTAATCTCCATCTCTCATTCCTTTTCCGGGCGTACCATGCTGTCAAATCTTAATGTCAAAGCTTTTTTGCCCTTTTACCACAACCTGCTCTCTGGGCTGCTGCTTTCTCCGCCTGCCGCCATCTCCGTAATATTCTCCGTTTCCTTTCTGGCGGGCGTCCGGCTGCTTCCCGGACCACTGTGCGTCGTCTCCGCTGTGCACCTCTTTTGTGAGCCGCTGCTCGTTTTTCTGCACCTGAACCTGCCCGTTGCTCTGATCTACAAAACCCTTATTGTCCTCATTCTGTTTGATGGAAGAATAATCCTGTGCCCTTGACACAGTGGTTAATTCAATAGCGCCGAATGCCATATTTCTCTCCTTACCGCCTGCCCGGCTCTTACATAGATACCATTTTGACCTCACCCTGATCCCGCACAAACTTGCAGTAATGATAGCTGGTATGAATCGTCTTGGTGGCGTCTCCTATAATAATCGTTGTCCCCGGAAACATCTCGTTATTCACCACAATTTCCGCCTGCTTCTGAGTCTCCATCATCCGACGCATTTTATCCAGCCTGACTTCCAGTTCTTTCATTGTAGCGGTCTTCTCCTCCACCAGCCCCGCCACTGTCTTCATATACTTCAGCTGGCTCTCGTTAAACTGCACGCCCTTATTCAGCTTCTCCTTAAAGTTTGAAAGGATCAGCTCCGCATTCTGAAGAGTCTTCATGGTATCCGCCTGATTCTTCTGAAGCCTGGTATACTGCGTCTTAATCAGAGGATTGACCCCCACCTCCAGAATGGTAGTAGCGCCCATGCTTGCGCCGATGGATTTGGACTCGATTTTCTTGGCCGCCTGCACATATCCGCCTACAATCAGCCCCTTCTTGCCCTCTACAATTACCTCGGTTCCCGCCGACACACGGCTGTGGAGAATCGCTCCTGAATGTACGAAGCCCCCCGCCACGACCCTGGCGTTCTCCAGGAACTTCACCATCACATCACCGCCTGCTTTCAGCATTCCGCCGGCGGCGCCGTTCATTCCCTTACCAATGGTAATGCTGCCCCCGGCAATAATCTTTGCGCCTTCGACCAGGCCCTCTATGATAACATTTCCCCCGGCCTTTACCTCGAAATTTGTAGTTACGTTTCCGTCTATCTGAATGCTCCCCTGATAATCCAGGTTTCCTGTGGACACATCCACATCCTTCACTACATACACATCCGACACGAACACCTTGTCTTCCAACAGCGTTACATGTCCGTCCACCATAGTGTAAATCGTCCGCTTGTCGTCCGAAAGCCCGATATTCTGCCCGAATTTCAGGGTAATCCGCTTGGGCTCCTTGGCCTTCAGCCGCTTGCCGAATATATCGCTGCCGTCAATCCCCGGCACCTCCGGAATAATATGGGCCAGCGCATCTCCCTTTTTGCACTGGTTGATGGTGGTCAGCGTAAAATAGTCCACACTGCCGTCCTCCTGTACCATGGGACGTCTGTGTGTTTCGGTGTTAAAATAGTATTCGATGCTGGCGTCCACGCCGGGCGTGGGCTCCTTGCCTTTCGCCAGAACAATATCCGTACAGTAAAGCCCCTCCGACTGAAAATGCCGCTGCAGCTCCCCTGTCTGTATACCGTATATAATATTCCGCAGCCGCAGATCCCGCAGAAAATCATCAAAGGTAAGCCGTCTCCCCACCTCCGTAGGCGGGATAAACCTTACCGTAGCATACATATTATCTTCCGCAATATCCAATACATAAGATTCCGGATATTCGGGACAGGGATCGCTTCCGAGATAATAGACCGTCTCCCGCTCCTCCATAACAAGCATTTCCAGTTTATTGCGGTCATATACAATTCCATATCCGTCAAGATACTCGGCAATCTCGCCTACCCGCAGCACCTCGCCCTCGTCATCTGCCGGATATAACTTCAAACCATAGCCGTTCTCATAATTTACCAATCGAAAGTAACCGTTTTGCATAGTATTCTCCTGTGAATATTGCGTTGGCCCTACGGCCGCTTTCTGTTACTGAATAAGGCTAATTGTCTGTCAAAATTCCCATGTAGCTTCCCATTTTTGTCTTCATTTTCTGTAAGGCCCTGGTATGCAGCTGAGATATCCTGGACTCCGATACCTCCAGTATGCTGCTGATTTCCTTTAATGTCAACTCCTCATAATAGTACAGGGTAATCACCTTCTGCTCCTTCTCTGTAAGCAGCTGCAGCGCTTCCCCCAAAACCTTTGTCAGCTCTTCCTTTTCAATCCGTTCCTCTGGAGCTTCAAACCGGGATGTGGTGTGCCTGCCGTAATCCTGAGGCACATCGCTTCCCTGCTCCATATACTCGTTCAGGGAAACTACGCCCGTAATCTTCATCTGGGACTGCCATTCCAGATATTCATCCCCCGAAATGCCCAGCCCGGCCGCAATCTCTTCATCAGTGGCAGCATGGCCGGTAGCCTGCTCCACCTCCCGCATAACCGTCTCGATTTTCTTCTGCTTCTGCCGGATGGTCCGGGGAATCCAGTCCATCTTGCGAATCTGATCCAGAATCGCCCCCCGGATTCGCAGGCTGGCATAAGTCTCAAACTTGACTTCCTTAAAGCAGTCAAATTTATCAATGGCGTCAATTAATCCGAAAATACCGTAACTCACAAGATCATCATACTCAACATTGTATCCCAGGTACATACTGAGACGTCCTGCCACAACCTTCACAAGCGAAGCATATTCCAGGATAAGCTTTTCCCTGGCTTCCGCTGATTTTGTCTTTGAATATTCTTCCAGCAGCTTTCTTCTGCCTGCCTCATCCATGAAACATGCCTCTCCTTCCTTTAATCATACGATTCGACTTCAGGATTCCTCATCGTCGGAAACTTCATCCTCCTCCGCTTCCTGCGTTTCCCGGCCTTCGCCCGCTTCATCTGCTTCCTTTTCTATCACTTCGCCCTCTTCCTTCCGCTTCTGCTCGTTCTGCATATCGAAATAATTGAGAGTCCATGTCAGGATACTGCCCAGCAGATAAAACAGTATCAGTACTCCAAGTAATATGCCAAGCCTCTCCACCATAGCGTAATCGTTTACAAAGGTAATGATACATGTAATCGCTCCCGCCAGAAGCATCAGCACTATGGGTAAATTTTTTCTGTTCATCCTCTAAATTCCTTCTGTCAAATCTTGTATTCCGGCCTGCCTACCGCACGGATGATATAGTCCCCCGTCTCCGGATAAAAAATAACGGTCCTCCCATAATTTGCCCCCGTATCCTGTGCAAGGATCGGTATTTTCAGTTCCTTCAGCTTCGCCTTGGTTGCCTCCACGTTTCTCTCACCGACCTGGCCTACGTTTACATTACTCTGTCCCTGAAAGGGGAACATGGTCGCCCCTCCGGCAATCTTTGCCACCATGCGCTTGCGCGGCGCTCCAAGCCTTTCCATCTGCCTGACCAGCTCTTCTATGCCCGTGTCTGCAAACTTTGCAATATTCATCTGGCCGTTCCGCATTGCCGTACTGTCCGGCAGCATAATATGGGCCAGTCCGCCTATCTTTGTCTGCGGGTCTCTGATTGCAATCCCCACACAAGAACCAAGTCCCAGAGTTGTCACCCCGTTGGGGGCTACGCAAGTCTTAAGATCCGCCATTCCAACTTTAATTATTTCACTCATGATTCATTCCCGCTTCTCGTGTTTCTCTTTTCTTCAAGCTACATCATCTTTTATACCACAGGCAGCCCCAGTGAGGTAAGAATCTTTGCATAAGACTCCATATCCGGAATCAGAATAAAATATCCGTCCAACTGTATCTCATCATGGAACTGCGACTGAATCAGAAGAATCTTATCTCCGAATATGCCGAACTGGATGGCAGGCACGCTTAAAATTGCTCCCGCCATATCCACCGTCAGCGCCGGAGGCGTGGGGAATATTTTTAAATTTGTCAAAGTGGACAGGGAATTCAGGTAAGCGCCTGTAATAATATTGCCCACTTCCTTCATGGCCGACAGCCCCATCTCCTCGAATTCGTGTCCTTCCGGCAGCATACCCATGGTGATCTTCTGAATCAGATGTCTGGCGGTATGCTCCTCCACCATAAACATCATGCTTCCGGTAATATCACCTTCCACACCCAGGAACACGCCTACCATAATCAGCTCCTCGCCGCCCATCATCTCGCCTACCTCAGAGAATTCCAGCAGCCTGACCTGGGGCACCTTCATATCCACCTTGCACTGCAGCATCTGCGACAGCGCCGTCATTGCGTTTCCTGCGCCGATGTTTCCCAATTCCTTCAGAACGTCATAATATGTTTCCGTAACCTGCTCTAAGCTCATGCCTCCCATGAAACTGTTCTCCTTATCTTTTAAATAATTCTAATTTCCCTCAAGGCTGATAACACTCAAATCAAACAGGGAAATCAATTCTCCGTTGTGCTTGCCTACTGCGTTAATCAAACTTGACTTTTCTTCCTTCGCATTATATGTAATCTTCTCAATCTCGTTGACGGAAAGCGATACTACCTCCTTCACCTCGTCAACCAGAATGCCTACATTACCCTCCTGCTCCAGCTTCAGAACAATAATCCTGGTGGCCTTGGTAATCACATCATCCTCCAGATCCATCTTCAGACGCATGCTTATGACGGGAATCACCTCACCCCGCATATTGATTACGCCCTTCAAAAACGCAGGCATCTTGGGAATTCGCGTAATAGACTGCATCCTCACAATATTGTCAATGCTGCGGATGTCAATCCCGTACTGCTCCTCTCCCAGCCTGATGACAATATACTGAATGGTCTCCCCGGCCGCCTTGCCTTCTTCTACAAGCAATTCCTGTACCGTACTGTTACCCAGCTCCATATCCGTCTGCTCCCCCTTCCTAAATCAGCGCGTTGGCGTCCAGAATCAGAGCAATCTCGCCGTCGCCCAGAATGGTTGCGCCACTGATAAATTTACACTGCTTGATATATTTGCCCAGAGATTTAATGACAATTTCCTGCTGCCCGATAAGCTCGTCAATCACCAGTCCCGCCATGTTGTCGCCCTTCTTTACGATGACTACAATCAGGTTCTCGTCCGCCGCTTTCCTGCTTTCGATATCAAGCACCTCGTTCAGGCGGATCAGAGGGATAACCTGTCCCCTAAGATGAATAACCTCCTTATTCTGCACCAGCTTCACGTCACTGGGCGCAATGTCCTCCAGCGTCTGGATGGAACCCAGGGAAATGGCATACTTCTCATCTCCCACCACCACCATCAGAGCCTGTATAATCGCCAGGGTCAGGGGCAGCCTGATGGTCCAGGTGCTTCCCTCTCCCAGCTTGGTCTTTACTTCCACCTCTCCGCTTAAGGATTCAATCTTGGAGCGCACCACATCCAGACCCACGCCTCTTCCCGAGACGTCCGTGACCTTCTTGGCCGTGGAAAAGCTGGGCAGGAACAGCAGATTCACAATCTCCTTATCCGTCATATTAGCCGCCTGCTCGGGGGTAATGGTGCCCCGCTCAATGGCCTTCTCCTTTACCGCCTCCGTGTCAATGCCGTTTCCGTCGTCCCGCACCTCAATGACAACGTTGTTGCCGTCCTGATAAGCGTCCAGGAAAATGGAGCCCACCGAAGGCTTTCCGCGCTGAGCCCGCAGCTCTGCGGATTCGATTCCGTGATCTGCGGAGTTCCTCAGCAGATGCATCAGCGGGTCGCCGATTTCATCCACCACGGTACGATCCAGCTCCGTCTCCTCACCGGTCATATACAACTCCAGCTTTTTGTCCAGCTTCTTTGAAAGATCCCGAATCATTCTGGGGAACTTGTTCACCACATTCTCAATGGGAACCATTCGCACCTTCATCACCGACTCGTGAAGATTGGTGGTAACCTGCTCCAGATATTCGATCTGCTCGTTAAAGGCGCTGTTGGTATTGGTCTGCTCCTGGCCGGACGCGGATACCAGGGAGTTCTTCGCGATAATCAACTCACTGACCAGATTCATCAGGGAATCCAGCTTTTCAATATCCACACGGACGGTGCGGTTCACCACCGGCTTGGAGGACGCTTTCTTTACATCCGGCTTTGCAGGCGCCGCCTGGGCAGGGGCAGGCGCGGCTTCCGCATGGGCCGCTCCGGAAGCCGCCGCGCTCTCTGCGGGCACGGCCTTCTCTTCCTCTGCCGGCTGCGCCGTTTCCTCTTTTTCCGCCTCTGCCTTCTGATAGGAAGGATTATTCTCCAACACAATAGACTCTCCTATTGCCTTTTCAATCTCTGACACGCTCTCAGCCGCCTCTATAATCTTGTCAAGCTCCGCGTCGGAAAGCAGCATCAGCGTGAAGTCCCTGTCAAACTTTTCATCCTCCACATCTTGGGCGCTGGGCACGGAAATGATAATCTCCGCCATCTCCTCCACCGCCTTGAACACCAGGAATGCCCGGGCCGCCTTCAGGATACAGTTCTCCTGTACCACCACATTCAGCCCGTAAACCTTTTTGCCCTGGTTCTGCGCTTCTTTAATCACGGAAATCTGGGAGTCATCCAGTGCAATTTCGTTCCACTTTTCTCCCCCCACGGGCTCCGCAGAAGCAGCCTCCCCGGACGTCTCCTTCTCCTTGGCAGGAGCTGCATCTGCCCCGCCGTTCAAAATATCGTTCAGCTGCTTAATCAGCCCTTCGTTGTCGTTGGTTCCTTCGTCAGCGTTATTCTGAATATTATCGGTATACTCCTCCAACGCGTCAAGACACTGGAAGAGAACATCAATCAGCTTCGGCTGCACCTTGATATTTCCGTTGCGCACCTCCGAGAACACATTTTCCATATCATGGGTCAGATTCTGCATTCTCTTATAACCCATGGTACCCGCCATACCCTTCAGCGAATGTGCCGCACGGAAAATTTCGTTGACGGTATCCTCTCCCTCCGGGTCGGACTCCAGCTCCAAAATCTGTGTGTTCAGATTTTGCAAGTGCTCCTTGGTCTCGTCAAGGAAAATTTCAAGATACTGATTTACGTCCATACTGCTTTACCCATCCCTTTCTTTTGTGGCTATGCCTTCACACCAACATTTAAGATGATTTCCTGTGCAATCTGGTCCAGAGGCACCACCTGATCCGACAAACCTGCTGTCTCAACCGCCTTTGGCATACCGTACACCGTACAGGTCGCCTGATTCTGCGAAATCACATGAATCGGCCTTTTTGCTTCCAGATTTCGGATTCCTTCCGTTCCGTCCGCCCCCATTCCCGTCATGACAACACAGACAATCTTGTCATAACGGCTGTCTGCAAGGGATTCGTACATATAATTTGCACAGGGCTTCACACCTTCTCTGCTGGGCTCGTCCGAATAGTGGATGACGCACTTGCTGCCCGTACGCCTGACATTCATATGCATCCCGCCCATGGCCACATAAACACATCCGCACTGCAGCTCATCCCCCTCCTGCGCCTCCTTCACCTGAATGGGGCTCAGTTCATTGAGACGCTCGGCAAGAGACGCCGTAAAGCCTTTGGGCATATGCTGTACCAGAAGCACCGGCGCGTCCAGCTCCGCAGGGAGTCTGGGAATCACCTCGTGCAGCGCCTTGGGTCCGCCCGTGGAGCTTGCAATAGCCACCACCTTCGTACCCGGGGCCTTTGCAGAATATTTTCTGGCAATGTCCACCATCTTGGCGGTGACCTGTCTGCTCTCCCGAATCTTCTCACGGGACTCAAATTCAGGCGGCTGGCTGCTTACCACAACCTCCAGTACCTCCATGAATTTCTTTCGGAAGGCGTCCACGCGGCAGTCCACCGCACTGTCAGGCTTATGTACGAAATCAAGAGCCCCCAGCTCCAGCGCGTCAAGGGTAAGCTTCGCGCCTTCCCTTGTATCCGTACTGGCCATCATGATACGGGCGCGAATCTTATTCTCCCGCAGCTTTTCCAACAGCTGAATGCCGTTCATCTTCGGCATGTTCACGTCCAGAACCACTGCGTCGTACTCATTCCTGCTGAGCAGATCCAGCGCCTCCAGACCGTTTGTCGCCCTGGCAACAACCCGGAATCTTTCATCTGATTCAATTATATCACAGAGGACTCTTCTCATAAGTGCAGAATCATCAACAACTAGAATTTTTTTCTGTGTCATGAATCAATTTCCTTTCTTCGACTTTTTCTCTCTTCTTCAAAAATATATTTAATGATTTCTTCTCTTGTTTTCTGATCCATATCATAGTACTGTACCCGGTGTTCCCAGGTTCCCGGACGGTTTTCCAGCTCTTTGGCGCTTAAAACCTTGCCCACAACCTCATACTGCTTTTTCTCCCCGTCCTTCAGCAGATGATAGCTGATGTACATAAAGCTGTCCGCCTCATACTTCTGAGCGGAAATAAATCTTAAACCGCCGCCGCTGATGTCCACAATGACGCTCTGCCGCAGAGGAAGCCCCGGGGTCAGCATATAGTTCTCGCTCTCCTCTATGGCCTGGATTTCCTCTTCCTGCAGGTTCCTTGCGCACATTTCCAGCGCACAGCTGAACCGATAGTATTCCCGCCTCTGATACTTCCTGAGGTTACTTGTCATCTCCACCACCAGGAGGTACACATTGTTGCTCTTGTACCGGTCAATCACCCTGGCAAAACACTGGAACAGACCGCTTGTGCCGTAAAACACCAGGTCAAACTCTGCATCCACCGGAAGCAGAATCAGCTTTGTCTGCTCCAGGGGCATTGTAATTTCCAGCGTGTCCTCCGAAAGAAAATCATGCAGAGTGCTGTAAAAGGTTCTCTTCTTGCCGTCCCGCTGCATCTGCTTTTCCCCTGCCCGTCCCACTGCCTGTAATTCAATTTTGTCGCCGATTGAAACAAATTTTGAAAGCATTGAAACCATCTTCATCACCTATCCTGTTCTTTACTTTTTCCCTGTTATAAGGTGGGAGAAAAATGCCGCCATACCTCTCTTCGGCTGCCGTTCCTCCTCTTCTCTGCCCAGAAGCTTCTGAGCCATTCTTTCGTATGCCTGCGCCGATCTTGCCCCCGGGTTCTGGATGGAAACCGGCATCTGCTGCATCACGGCCCGCAGCAGCTGTACATCCTCCGGAACGCTGCCCAGATATGTCATGGGTATTTTCAGATACCTGGATACCACTGCGTTCAGCTTCTCAAACAGAATCTGTCCCTCGCTTTCCTTTTCCACCCTGTTGGCAATCATCTTTACCTTGGTGGCCTCCTCGCTGAATCTGGGATGCCGGTACAGCGCCTTCAGCAGGGAGTAGGAATCCGTTATGGAGGTGGGCTCCGGCGTAGTCACCAGCAGAATTTCCCCGCTGGCCACCAGAAATTCCAGTACCGCATCGGAGATTCCGGCGCCGGTATCCACAATGATAATGTCGGCTATGGTATCCAGCTGCCCCAGATTCTGTATGATACAGCTTAAGTAATCCCGGCTTAAGTTCGACATCCCGGCAATGCCGCTGCCCCCGGAAATAAATCCCACCTCCATGGGACCCCAGGTGATTATATCCGTAATGCTCTTCCCCTGATAAATCAAATCACAGAAGTTGTGCTTCGGTACCGTGCCAAACATAATCTCTATATTGGCAAGCCCGAAGTCGGCGTCCAGAATAATAATCTTCCTGCCCATTTTTCGGAACTGAATTGCCAGATTGATAGACGTGTTGGACTTTCCCACACCGCCCTTGCCGCTTGTCACAGTGATGACACGGGCCAGCGGTTTCGACTGCTGCTGACTCGCTGCTTTTATAATTCTTAATTGTTCCGCCTGGTCCATGCCGCTCTCCTTTCTTTTATTTCTTTCTCGTATTTCTTTTTTATCTCGTCAAAATATAAATATCTGTCGACGCCCCGGAAACATGAAATTCTTATCCTTCCGCTCCCAATCGACAGGAGGCTGCCGTTTCCGGACGGACTGTAAAAAACGTCGGCATTTAGGTGCCGTCCTGCGGCACCTTATGTGCCGCTACGTTTTTTCCCAAGCGAAAACGTGTCCGTACAGGAATGACAGACAACTGTCGATGGCGTCCCCGGTCCCCCGCGAAAGAATGCTCCGCATTCTTTCGGACGCAGCATAGAAAATCTTAGATAATGTCCTGTATTATCTTAGATTTTCTCTGCGTCCTGTGCTAAGCAGGCTCTTCACCGTCTTCTGCGGGTTAAACAGTTCAATGTCGTCCGGCACATTCTGCCCGAAGGTCACATAGGCAATGGGCGCGTCCACGCTCAGCCGGAGATTCATCAGGTTCCCTAAGGAAGAGGTTTCATCCAGCTTCGTAAATATCATCTGATAATCCGTTATCTCCTTGTAGTTCTCGGCAATCCGCTGTAAATCCCTGTATTTCGTGGTGGCGGAAAGCACCAGGAAGGTCTGGCATTCCCCTGCCTCCTGCACCGCTGCCAGCAGCTGCTTCATCTTCTCCAGCAGCTCTTCATTCTGGTGGGAATGTCCCGCCGTGTCCACAAAGATGTAATCAAAATCCCTGAAATCCGCTATGGCCGTTTTCACCTCTTCTTCCGTATAAATGACTCTGAAAGGCGCTTCCAAAATGTTGGCGTAAGTCCGCAACTGCTCTGCAGCCGCGATGCGGTAGGTGTCTGCGGTGAGAAGGGCCACCTTTTTCTTCTGGTCCACGGAGAAATGGCTTGCTATCTTGGCGATGGTAGTAGTCTTTCCGATTCCCGTAGGCCCCATAAACAGCAGGGTTTTCGGCCCCCTGGCCGCCGGGGTGATTCCCTCCGCCTTGCCGAACTTCAAAATCATTTTCTGGTACACATTCGCCAGAATATAATCAAAGGGCACATTGGGCTTCCTGTTTTTCTCCACGTCATCCACAATCTGATTGGCGTACTTCTCGTCTACCTCATTCTCCAGCATGGTGTTGTAGAGCAGACGGATGAACTTTTCCTGCTCCCTGCTTCCGTCGTCAGGCGCTGCCTCGCTCTCCTTTGCCTCTCCCTCCAAAGCCGCCCCGGCTTCGTCTGCAAGCTCCCCTCTTGCCTCCTCCTGCTGGAAACGGGTTACCAGCATGGTCTGCAAGCTGTCCAGCTTCTTCTCTATATTCTGAGAACTCTCGCTCATGACATTCACGGCGTTCTGGGCCACCCTTACGCCCTCCTCCAGCTTTGCCGCGTCCGGGTCAAGTCTTGCCGCTTCCCTGCGGACGGCCTTCAGCGAATCACTGTCCTCTTCCAGCGCCACAGTGACCTCCACCTGCTTACCGCCAAAGACTCCTGAAAATCCTTTTTTCTTTGCAGTTTTTACATTCATGACCACAAGGCCGTTTCCCAGTTCTTTTCTGGCAGCTTCCGTGGCCTCCTCTTCTGTTTTACCCACAAATTTTTTGATAATCATTATGCCGTCACCATCCCAACTGACTGTAATTCTACATTAGACTCAACTTCATTATATGACACTACCACAAGTTCCTTGAAGTAATCTTCTGTCAGGCGCTTAAAATACATACGCACAATAGGCGATGTGATAACAATGGGGCTTTTTCCCATATTTTCCAGTTTCTGAACCTCCTTGCCCACAGAGTCGATAATGGCCCTGGACCTGCTGGGATCCAGATTCAGGAACGCTCCGCTTTCCGTCTGCTTCACGCTTCCCATAATCTCCTGTTCCACCTTCGGATCCAGGGTCACCACGCTGGTGGTCTCATGGGACGGAAAATATTTGGTGGAAATGGCGCGTTTCAGACTCTGGCGGACATATTCCGTAAGAATATCCGTGTCCCTTGTAGTGGGCGCATAGTCCGCAAGGGTTTCCATAATGGTGAGCAGATCCCGGATGGAAATCCCCTCCTTCAGCAGATTCTGCAGCACCTTCTGCACCTCGCCCAGGCCCAGCAGCTTCGGCACCAGTTCCTCCACCAGAGACGGATTGCTCTCCTTCATGTTGTTCACAAGGTTCTGTACATCCTGGCGGGTCAGCAGCTCGTCGATATACATTCTGATGACCTCTGTCAGATGCGTCGCAATGATGGAGGGCGGGTCAACAACAGTATACCCCAGGCTCTCCGCCCGCTCTCTCTGACTCTCGGTAATCCAGATGGCCGGCAGATGGAAGGAAGGCTCAAAGGTGGGAATACCCGTGATTTCCTCTTCCACATAGCCGGGGTTCATAGCCATGTAATGGTCAAATAATATCTCCCCTTCGCTGACCTGAATTCCCTTTATCTTGATAATATACTGATTCGGATTCAACTGAATATTGTCCCGCAGACGGATGATAGGCACCACCGTACCGAGCTCCAGCGCAATCTGCCTTCGTATCATAACCACACGATCCAGAAGATCTCCGCCCTGGTTCACGTCCGCCAGGGGGATAATGCCATAGCCGAACTCCAGCTCGATAGGGTCTACCTGAAGCAGGCTGTTCACATTCTCCGGCTGCCTGATTTCCTCCGCCGCAGCCTCCTCCTCATCTGCCGCCTGCTCGATACCGGCAGTCTCCAGATTGCCGGCCATCATCCTGCCGCCCACCACAAAGAGCAGCCCCAGTCCCACGAACAGGATGGTATTCAGCTCCGTCACAATGCCCAGAAAAGCAAGGGTGGCGCCCACCATGTACATGACCTTGGGCACGCCGAAAAGCTGTTTTACAATGGCCGGGCCGAACTCCGCCTCCTTGCTTCCCTTTGTGACCAGAATACCTGTGGAAAGGGAAATCAGCAGAGACGGAATCTGGCTCACCAGGCCGTCGCCGATAGTCAGGATACCGTAGGTCTCCAAAGCAGTGCCCACGTCAGCCCCCATTCGCAGAACGCCCATGGCAATACCGCCCACCAGGTTGATAACCGTCAGCAGAAGGCCTGCCACAGCGTCTCCCTTTACATACTTCACGGCACCGTCCATGGAACCGAAGAAGCTGGACTCCTGCTGTATCTTATCCCGCCGTACCTTGGCCTCCTTATCGTCTATGGCGCCGGTATTTAAATCCGCGTCAATCGCCATCTGCTTACCCGGCATGGCGTCCAGGGTGAATCTTGCCGTCACCTCAGCCACACGTTCGGAACCTTTGTTGATAACCAGAAACTGAATCAGGATCAGAATGATGAAAATAATCGCGCCTATAATCAAATCGCCGCCGCCCACAAACTCTCCGAAGGTTTTTACCACGTTTCCGGAATCGCCGGTTTTCAGAATCAGCCTGGTGGAGGAGACATTCAGCGCAATACGGAAAATCGTAGTGAACAGCAAAATGGTAGGATAATAGGATACATCCAGCACCTCCTCGGTAAACATACACACAAAGAGGATGGTAAAGCCTATGGCGATGTTGAACGCCATAAGCACATCTATCAATCCGGCAGGCAGAGGGACAATGAACATGATAAACGCAATCAGTATATAAAGCGCAACTATGGCATCCGTCTTTGCCAGCTTACCGATATTCATGCTCATCTCCTCCTTTCCGGTATATCCGCTTCTTTTATATCTGTTCACACTTTCAGTCATGCCTGCGTAGCAGGCACAAACAATCAATGAACCAGTGATCTGGAAGAATCCGCTTGCGGATTCTTTCCGGAATGACTTAGATTTTCTTAGGTAGCGTACTTTGCTGCCTTAGAAAATCTTCATTCCGTTCACACTTCCGGTCATGCTTGCACCGCAGGCACAAACACTCCGTGAGAAGAACGCTGATTTTGCGTTCTTCAGTGTGAAACTTAGATTTTCTTAGACAGTGTACTTTGCTGTCTTAGAAAATCTTTTCACACTTTCCCTTTTAAATGGTACACGAATGCAAGCACATCCGCCACCGCCTGATACAGCTCCGGCGGAATCACCTGCCCGATGTCCACATTGGCGTACAGCATACGGGCCAAAGGCTTGTTTTCCACAATCTCTATGCTGTTTTCCCGGGCCACCTCCTTGATGCGGGCCGCCATATAATCCTCGCCCTTGGCTATCACCATGGGCGCGTCCGCCACCGCAGGGTCATACTTGATGGCAACGGCGTAATGGGTCGGGTTTGTAATAACCACGTCCGCCTGGGGCAGATCCTGCATCATGCGCCGCCTGGAAGCCTCCCGCATCTTCTGGCGAATCTGGCCTTTTATCTGCGGATCGCCTTCCTGCTGTTTGTACTCTTCCTTGATTTCCTGCTTCGTCATTTTCATGTCGTTTTTGAATTTCACCCTCTGGTAGGCGAAATCCGCCAGGGCAATGAGCATGTACACCGCAGCGATTCTGATACCTAAGTCAGTGACTATCTCCGCCGCGAGATTGATGGCCTGCATCAGCCCCATGCCATAGAGATTCAGCAGGAGCATCTCCTTCCCCTTCAGATAATTATAACAGATAAGCACTATCAGGCCAATCTTTGCGATGGATTTAATCAGCTCCACCAGTGAATTTACGGAAACAATCTTCTTGAGCCCCTTCAGCGGGCTCAGCTTGCTGAACTTGGGCTGCATGGGCTTAAAGGTGGGGTGCCATTTCACCTGTATATAATCGCTGACAAAGGCCACCAGAAAACCAATCAGCAAAAGAGGGGCGATAATGACCATCGTCTGCAGTATCATCATGGAAAATACTGCCCGGGTGTCCGTCTCCGGCATATGGCCGCGCCAGTAAGTGGCAATATCCGGAATCCTGCCGTAGGCATTGGGAAATATTTCCAGCAGCTGGGTTCCGATGTGTCCTACCCACAGCTTCAGACACAGGAATAATGCCATCAGCCCCAGTCCGTTGGCAATCTCCCGGCTCTTTGCCACCTGCCCTTCCTTGCGGGCGTCCTCCAGTTTTTTCTGGGTGGCGGGCTCTGTCTTCTCGCCGCCCATGCCTTCCTTTGCAAAAAATTGCAGATTATATCGAATCATTGTAACGCTCCTGTAAAGGAATTCATCACAAGCTTTATTTCCTCCAAAATAAAGTCTGCGATTCCCGGCAGCATGCCGGCTGTGAAGAAAAATATGCTCAGTCCCACCAGAATCTTAAGCTGTATACCCACCGCGAACATGTTCATCTGGGGCGCCACCTTTGCCAGTACGCCCAGGATGGCATTCAGCAGCAGGATGGCACAGAATATGGGCAGTATAATCCTGAATCCGATTATTACATAATCCCCCAGGAACTGAAGCATGGCGTCCACCAGCATGTCTCCGTGGAATACGGCTCCGTTCACCGGAATCAGCGTAAAGGTATCCGCCAGCGCGGCAAACAGATAACGGTACATCCCCGTGGCAATCATCAGCAGCATCAGCACATACTGATAAAACACGCCGGTAATACTACTGTTCTGCATGGTGGCAGGATCCATCAGCGTCATCATGGAAAGTCCCATCTCCATATCCGCTATGGAGCCGGCAAAGTTCACGATAGAGATACAGATGGAGGCGCCAAAGCCGATGAGCAGCCCCACTACCGCCTCCTTCATGACGATAATAGCATACTCCAATACCGAATCATACACCACATATTCCGACGGCGTCAACGCCTGGTACAGAAGCATTGCGGTAAAAAAACTGATTCCCACCCGAACCCGCACAGGAGTATTCCTGAGGCTGAAGAAGGGCGCCACATGTACAAAACAGGTGATTCTGATAAGAATCAGCAGGAAATATTCCAAATCATAAATGGAAAACGAAAAATTCACCATAGATGCTCATTCCCGTCATCGATGCGCATAAAAGCTGAAGCTGTTCCAGAGCTCCGTCATAAAGCTCACCATATTATTCATCATCCATGGCCCGAATAAAATAAGCGCCACAAATACACAGATAATCTTCGGTACAAAGGTCAGCGTCTGCTCCTGAATGGATGTGGCCGTCTGGAAAATACTCACAATCAGGCCGATCACCAGCGACACCAGCAGAACAGGCAGCGAAGTCTTGATAATCACAAACAGCGCGTTCTGCGCCATATCGGAAATTGCTTCTGTTGTCATCTACACCGCCTCCTTCTCTCAGTAAAATGTCTGCACAAGGTTGCCTATCACAAGTCCCCACCCGTCCGCAAGAACAAAGAGAAGTATCTTGAAGGGCATGGAAATTGTGGTGGGCGGCAGCATCATCATACCCATACTCATCAGGGTGGACGCCACCACCATGTCGATAACGATAAACGGTATATATATCATAAACCCTATCCAGAATGCCACCTGCAGCTCGCTAATCATAAAGCTGGGCAGCAGCACCGACAGAGGAATGGACGCATTCTGTCCGTCCCACTCCCGCCCGGCAATGTCCATAAAGAGCTGTACGTCCTTTACCTGAGTCTGGGTGTACATAAACTCCCTTAAAGGCTCAATGCCCGCCTGAAGAGCTTCCTCCTGGGTAATCTCTCCCGCTTCATAGGGCCGGATTGCCTCCTCGTTTATCCGGGTTATGGTAGGCTCCATGATAAAAAAGGTAAGGATCAGCGCAAGCCCTATCAACACCTGGTTGGGAGGCGCCGTCTGGGTATTCAGCGCCGCACGGGTAAAATGAAGCACAATGATGATCCTGGTAAAAGAGGTCATCATCATAATGATGGTGGGCGCCAGTGCGATCAGCGTCAATATCAGAAATATCCTCAGCGCGCCATTCAGTTCCCCGTTCCCTTCATTCAGGGTAAGCGTAAAGGTATTACCCGTGTTCAGGCTGTTCAGATCTTCCGGCGTGTTGGCCGTGCCCGGCGGATTCAGTATGGTAGACTGCTCTGAATCGCCCGTCAGATTTGCCGCCTGAACGGTTATGGAATTTTGAATACACAATATGCCCACCGTGACCAGCAGGCATATTACTGTTGCTATTAGCTTAATTTTCGGCTTATTCACTGTCATCTGACTGATTATCCTCTGCTTCAACCGAATCCGTCCTGTTCTTCCCGGCTGCCCTGTCCAACAGTTCCTTAAAGCTGGCGGAGCGCAGAATACCCCCCTGACCGGCTTTGCCTTTCTTCAACTGTTCCTCCGGTATCTCGCACAGCTGCGTCACCGTGTCCTTGCAGACCGCAATCGCCACATAGGTAGCCCCCAGCCGCACAATCTGAATGTACTTATTGTTGGAAATACGCGTGGTCTCAATGATTTCCACATTTACATTCACATTCTGCTGCTTCTGGTAATTAGCCATCCACCTGGTAACCAGCGCCGTAACGCCGAGGACCAGTACAAACACCACCAGTACGGTGATGAGCTGGGCATAGCTGTCCGTCCTTCCCGTCAGAAGAATTGTCATCAGCCTACAACCTTCTTCACTGCCTCAAGAACACGCTCCGCCTGGAAAGGCTTTACGATGAAGTCCTTCGCGCCTGCCTGAATAGATTCAATTACCATTGCCTGCTGGCCCATTGCAGAGCACATGATTACCTTGGCGCCGGCGTCAATCTTCTTAATCTCCTTCAGTGCGGCAATGCCGTCCATCTCAGGCATGGTAATATCCATGAGCACCAGGTCAGGAGTCACTTCCTTGAACTTCTCAACCGCCTTCATGCCGTTCTCGGCCTCACCTGCAACATTGTAGCCGTTCTTGCTCAGGATGTCCTTAATCATCATCCTCATGAACGCTGCATCATCACAAATTAAAATATTCTTTGCCATTAAAACTTCCTCCTACTATTTGATAATCTCTGTGACTCTGACGCTAAAACTCTCTTCAATCACTACGACTTCGCCTCTGGCAACAAACTTACCGTTTACCAGTACATCTATGGGTTCTCCGGCAATTCTGTCAAGTTCAATAATTGTACCGGGTGCAAAATTAAGAATTTCGGATATGGATCTGGTCGTCCGGCCAAGCTCCACCGTAACCTCCAGGGGCACATCCATAATCAGGCCGATGTTTTCCTGGCCCTGAATGGGTCTTCCGTCGCCGCCAAAGCTCTGGAACTGCGCCGGCTGGACGTTCACATTCTGCATAATGTTCTGCGGCCCGGTCCCCATGGGAGCCATGCCCATCATGGGCATCCCCATCTGGGGCATCATACCCATTTGCGGGTTCATGCCCATCATAGGCATTCCCATTTGCGGCATCATACCCATTTGCGGGTTCATGCCCTGGGGATTCATCCCCTGGGGAGACATCCCCATGCTCATATCCGGCTGGGGCATCATACCCTGGGGCGCCATCCCCTGGGGATTCATTCCCTGGGGAGACATCCCCATG
>JAMPFR010000006.1 GCA_023664365.1 Acetatifactor muris
ATATATTCAGTATACCACATTTTAAAAATATATCAACAAACTTAGGAAAGAACCATTATGTCCTTGACAAATCGTTCTGAATGGATTTGTCCTGTCCGAAATCTTAATGACGCCGACTGTCTGATTATTACCTACTCTGTATCCGTGTGTATCCTTTACCTTACTCTTATCCAACTCCAGCCAGTCGTTACCGATCTCGCCATAGGGCTTTACTCTGAAGTTATCCCTGTATATCTTGATCCCGCAATATGTGTCAAGGATCCGCAGCGCAAAGCGATAGTCATAATTCTCATTTCTCATATGAACTGCGTCCCTTAAAAAAAAGTACAGTTCAAAAGAAATATCTCCGCACAGTAACGGAGTTTCATATTGATCCGTGAGTTCCCTCTTATTTCCGTCATAATCGTGATAAACGATAACGGATTTTTTCCCATCGTCCAGAATGCCTGCTTCCAGCTTGGCATAACTCATGTGTAAAATATCATTGATCGACATTTCTTCAGGTATGCTGAACTGGTTTGCCACAAGTTCGATATAAAAAGGATCCTTCTCGATAAATTCAGGCGCCACAAGAAGCCTCAGTTCCTTCTGAAGCTTATCGATATCTTTCTGACGCCAGTTATCCCGCAGGCGCTCAAGCACCAATACCATTCCCGTTATTTGCTTACCGTTTTCTGTGGTTTTTTCCCTGCCTTTCAGTTCCTTTAGCAGCCTGTAGCTCTCTTCCTGGCTTCGATCCGCTATCTGCTCCAGCGGATTTCCGATTTCATCGATACCGTATTCGCTGCCTTCCAGCTTTTCCAGTACAGGGATAACCCGCTTTTCTATGTCTGCCAGAACTTCTTTCTGAAAAAGCAGCTCATAATTATCCGCTGCCTCCGCATATTGCTCCACAACCCTTCTGTCCTGCTCCTCAACTCCTGTGGACAACAGAAAAAAATCCATTTGATTGGCAATATACTTTGCCGCAGAAACATCTTTGCCCTCCTGCAGTATCCGAATCCTTTGCTTTAATGCCTCTGCTGAAATCTCTTCATAACGATTCCAGTTAATAGACACCTTAAAATCCTCATGCTCGGTAAAAGAATATATCGTTGCCCTTTCAGCAAGCCTCTCTACCGAAAAGCGCCCGATTCCTTTTTTGCCTGTCCGCTTCCTGCCTTTAGGTGTATAGGGCTCGCTGACCTTATTGCTTGTTCCGATCACCATCCACTTCTTCTCAAATTCTTCCTGGGTCATACCGCTGCCCGTATCCGTGATAATGATGGATGCTTTTGGCGTATTGGCATTTTCAATGGTAATCTGCACACTTCCCGCATCTGCATCATAGGAATTTTTAACAAGTTCAACCAAGGCAGTCACAAAATCCGTTACAAGCTCTCTTCCCAACTGTCCTATATGCCTTGCGTTTGTTTTGAAATAAAGATTTTTAGCCATTATTCTCCCCTAAAACATGAATTCATTGATATCGTGTACGGATACTCTGTAAGAAGATATGGTTGTGGGTGTTCCTACCTCTTGGACATATTGATAAAACTGAGCGCTTTCCAGCGCTGCTTTTGCATCCTTCAGAGTCATACCGGAGTCCGGTCTTACCGTAACAAAGTACCCCGCGTACGGAATTGCATCTTTGGAGGCGATATATGCTTTTGTAGAATTTGTTATCACCATGGGCAGCACAAGCTTTTCCCCGAAGACCTCCTCTAATGCCTGGGTTCTTCCGTATTCAAACCATTTGGCCTTTTCATCTGCCTTTCTCCGTTTCAACTGATTATGATATTGATATAAATGCTCCCGGGCACAGGGATACTGATTTTCAAATTCTTCTTCCGAATAACGGCGGATTTTACCGTTTGTCAGCTTATACGGAAAAATGATTCGGAATGTTCCTCCGCCCTTTTTCACTACCCTGCTGCTTTTGGTACTAACGGCAGGTAACGTCACTTTCTTTTCTATCGGCATTCCTCCAACGATATAGCAATCTTCCGCCTCTTCATCCGCTGAAAATAAAAAAGCCTCATTACATAGTGTCGCAACACCGTTATGAACGCTGAAATAATCGCCAAACCTTCTGTTTCCGCTTATTGTTCTGTCAAAAATCCACTTCCCGCCCTTAGGATCCAATGAAGAACGTTCCAGACAAATCTTTTTCTGTGCAGCAATATCCACATACTCGATTTCATTCTGTGTACATCCGTTTTCACACATCAGCAGCGACGTGGAACAGGTTATTCCGGGAAACACATTCATGCTCCTGTAGTCCACGATTTTTGTAACATAATCCTTAAGAAAGACTCTTAATCCTGCCGCAAACCGATTGCGAAAGATACTGAACGGTATCAGATATATCATCCTGCCATTATCCGCCAAAGCCTTCACACTAGCCTCTATAAAAGCATAGCAATAATCAAATCTTCCTTCCCTGCATCCGGAAAAATTCTTCTGCAGAAACTCTCTTTCTTCCTGTGTAAGATCATGATAAGTAATATATGGCGGGTTACCGATTATAAATTCTGCGTTTTGCCCGTCACTTTTCAAAAAATCCTGCTGCCGGATATTCCACCTTGGCTCTGGCAGACCCTCTGAAGAAACCACATCGTTCAGACGCCGGAGGCATATCTCTATTTTTTCCTGATCCACCTCATATGCTGCAATATCTTTCCCCAAGCCGTCGGCAATCTCCTTCGGAGTATATTGGCGGCTTTTGGCATCGGCAATGTATCTTTTCACTATCTCTACAAGTATATTACCCTCTCCACAGGAATTTTCCAATACCTTGCGTCCCCATAGATCGTGTTTATATCCCACATAGTCAAGCATCTGTTCCACATACTGAATCGGGGTGGGAACCTGACAATTTTTATCCTGTTTTGACATAATGGCATTTGCCCTTTCAATTTCCCGTATCCTTAAGTATGAATCACTTATTGCATTGTATCATACCTTTTCAACTTCCGTCAATCAAACAAATGCCCGATAACCTTTTCTGTATCAAAATTCGTTCTTACCGGAATCAACTGACACATATACTTTCCATAGTTTCAGTCAAACAATATCTCCTCCACCGTCACAAAGGTATACCCCTTCTCCGTCAGTTCATCTATGGCTTCCAGTGCTGCCGTCACAGATGTGTCATAATAATCGTGCATCAGGATGATATCATTTTCCCCGGTCTTGCTCACGATTTTTTCTACAATACAGGACACATTGCCGGAGCACCAGTCCAGGGGATCCACGTTCCAGAGTACCGGGAACATATTCAGCTCCTTTTCAAAGCTCTTGTCCCAACTGCCGTAAGGCGGGCGCACAAACACCACCTCCTCCCCTGTGATTTCCTTTAGGATCTCATTGGTCTTTACCAGCTCTTCTCTAAAGGTCTCCCGATTTGCCTTTGTGAGCTGGATATGGCTGTATGTGTGATTTCCGATCAAATGGCCCTCGTCCTGCATCCGCCTGATGATATCCGGATGCAGCTCGGCGTGTTCTCCCGTCACAAAGAAGGTAGCATGGACGCCACGCTCCTTCAGCCCGTCCAGAAGCTGCTCCGTGTAGGAGGGGTGAGGACCGTCATCAAAGGTAATGGCAACCTTCCGGACAGCAGCGCTGTCCGCCGTCTCCTCACCGACTGCACCCCCGGCGGCGGTTCGGACGGCCGCTCCGCCTGCCGTGGGAATCTGTCCCCGGCTCTCCTGCAGACCCAAAAACAGCAATCCTGCTATCAAATCAAACATCAGGATTGCTGTTACGAACTTTTTCATAGATGACACCTGTTTCCTGTTATCCTCATAAAATTATATGTGGACCGGTGGGTTTTTATAGCTTTACCCCGGCAGACTTTTACTCCACACGATGGGGTTCCGCATGTTTCATGACCTCTAAGCTCTCCGGCTTTTCATTTCGATCCACGGTAAGAGCTTCGCCGACTTCGACAAAGCCGTCTTCATAGGCAACGGCTGTGATCGTCACTGTCGCCTTGCCTTTCTGAAAGGATATTTCCATCTCATATGGCGGGGCGTCAGAGTCACCGCCATCCGTCTGGACGGCAGTCAGTATTCCGTTGTCATAATGCCCTGCAAAATCCATTTGCAGCAGATTCGCGATCAGGAGATGCCCTCCATAAGAACCGTCCTCCTCCCTGTGGATCGTCAAATAGTTTTCGTCGCTTTCACCGTAGTAATCCCCCGTAATAAAACAGGCTCCGTCAGCCGTCACATCCGGCATTGCGACGGAAGTGTCTGTGGGCAGCGCCTTCTGAAGCGCTGTGAGCATCTGCTTTGCAGACCGGACGCCTTCCGTATTGACGCCGCACTTTACAGCCAGCTCAGGCATCCAGGGAAAGATGTCATACAGGTAGGGAAAAACCGAATTATCCCGGTCTGCGGAACAGCCGAACTCGTATACGCCGCCCAGGGTGGACGCCGCCAGGTATCCGTTCTCCATGTAGCCTTTTACCGTGTCGGCGAAAGCGGTCAACTGTTCCACGGGAAAAGATACGTCCGGGTCAACGACACCGTTAGCTGCAAGATAAACGGTTATACTGCCCACATCAAGAGGGGCTTCTTCTCCCTCAGGGAAGTAGGGCGTCAGAGGGGAGATTCCAAACACCTTATAGGACATGGTGACGGCGTCTGCCCTATTTTCCACACTGTATCGCATCAAATAGACCGTTCCGTCTATGGGAACTACATAATAGCACAGTTTTCGGTCTAAGGTAAGACGTTCCGAATGCTTCCAATAGAACAGATCATAGTCGCTGCTTGCATCGACACTGCTTAAATCGTCACTGTTTACGGTATACCAGACCTCCTTTTGATCAGACCACAGGCTCAGCTCAATGTATTCCCCCGTATCATCCTGCAGCTGCCTCTTATACAGATCGGCATGGATGTTCATACACTTAAAGGCAGCATAATGAAAAACGTCAAAGAGATCGATTCCTTCATATAACAGCTCATAATCTGCCGTCAGCATCGGCTCCTTTACCACGGTATACAATTCAAAGGGCAGAGGATCGGAAAAATCAAAGATATACCTGATACCCGCCTCCTCGTCCAGCAATGTCCTGCCGTCAACTACCTTAAACTCATCGGAGCTGAAGATTCCCACACGGCATACTCCGTTATCTGCGCTGTTCAGCGCAAGCAAAGTGCCCGGCTTTGTCCCATCCCCGCCCGGATTCAGCATTACGCCAAGAGCCTCTTCAAACACGCCCACGAACCCGTAAAGAAGCTCGTCATCCTGAAGCACTGCAAATTCTACCGCTGTCTTCACAGCTCTCTCAGAGTCATCGTCAAAGTAATACCGCATTGCAACCACAGGGCAGTCCAAATCGTACACATCCAGATAATTTCCAAGCTTATCCGCAAAAAGCCGATATTCCGAAAAAAACTGCGCTTCATACCTAACCGTTCCACTATACCGGCCGTCCTCTTCTATCATCGCTCCGTTCTTTTCCACCTCCACGCGAAGGTTTTGCACATAAATGCTGCCGGGAAAATTGGCCTCGTCGGTTCTGACACTGTCCCCCACAAGGCTCACCGTGTAATCGCCAAAGGTATGGGTCTCGAACACCATGCTGTCAAGCGCCTGCTGCAGCTTAACACGATCCTCGCTTTCCCATTCAAGATCGGCCTTGCCCTCAAATCCCCCGTCACCGCAGGGGATATCCGGAATCGCCGTCTCGCCGTAAATATATCTTACTTTTTCTCTATCTTCACTCTGCGCACTTTCGTCTTGTGTGCTTTCATCCTCCGTACCGCCCGATCCTGTCCCGCCGCTGCCGGAAATATCTGATTTGCTATAGGAATCTGATTCGCTGCCATCAACCGCCGAACTCCTGTTTCCATCCTGTTCCGCCGCATCATTGCTTCCACACGCCGCCAGACCGACAAGTAAAAACGCTCCCGCAAAAATAGCCAAAATTTGCTTTTTCACGATTTCCCTTCCTCCCTCGCGTATACTCTTAAAGCTCCCTGCTCTAAGCAAAATCGACATCAGTTGTCAATTTCTAGCTTCATATTATCATCACTTACGTTCCAAAACAATATTTTCTTTTATTTCTTATTATATGAAAAAAGGAAGCCCGTCACCGGACTTCCTTTTTTCATAAAACGAAACGTGGGAATCAATACTTGCCGAAATCTCCATCCAGGGAAATAATCTGCTCGTTGTCCGTATAGGAACCGGAATTGCCGAAGGAGCTCTGGCCGCCGCCCATTACCAGCTTGTACTGGCCGATGAGTTCCTTCAGTGTAACAGCCTGGTTGGAAAGCTCCTCGCTGGCTGCCGCACACTGCTCGCTGGTAGCCGCATTGGTCTGTACCACTGTGGATACCTGGGAAATAGCCTGGTCAATCTGGGAGATTGCCGTCGCCTGGTCATTGGAGGAAGCCGTGATATTGCTAATCAGCACCACGATTTCATCAATGGACTTCACGATAGCATCCAGAGACTTAGCGGTTTCTTCTGCAATCTTTGTACCGGTAGACACCTTGCGGATGGTATCCTCAATCATCTCAGCGGTCTCGCCTGCAGCGGATGCACTCTTTGACGCCAGATTTCTGACCTCTTCCGCCACCACTGCAAAGCCCTTGCCGTGTACGCCTGCCCTTGCAGCCTCAACAGCAGCGTTCAGAGCCAGGATATTGGTCTGGAAGGAAATGTCGTCGATGGTCTTGATAATCTTGGAAATCATCTCGGAGGACTCGTTGATGCTGTCCATAGCCTGGATCATGGACTTCATCTGATCGTTGCCTTCCGCTGCCATATCCTTGATATTGTGTACCAGGTTGCTTGCCTGGCCTGCCTCGGTAGCGTTCTCCTTGGTGCGCTGTGTCACCTCATCCATAGAAGCGGTTACCTGCTGGATCGCACTTGCCTGCTCGGTAGAACCCTGTGCCAGAGCCTGGCTGGCATTTGCCACCTGCTCGGAACCTACGGTAATCTGCGCGCCTGCCTCCCTGATATTGTTCAGGGTCATATTCTCGTCGCGTACCAGCTTCAGCAGCGCCTTGCCAAGCACATCCCTGTCGCTCCTGGGCTTTACCTCTACCGTAAAATCGCCCTTTGCAATCTGATCTGCGATCCTCACCTGGTCTCTGATGCCGTCCGCCATCTTTGCGAAGTCATCCATCAACTCGCCCAGATCATCATCATGAAGCTTCCGGCAGTCCACATCGATGTCTCCCACCTCCATCTTATGAGCTGCTTCCGTCAGCTTCTCAATGGGAACGGTGATGGCACGGGTTATAACTGCCGCATATGCAAAGCCGATCAAAACTGCGATAACAGCTACTGCACACATTACGGCTATCAGGGCAACCATCTGGTTTTGTACGGCTCTGTCATGCTGATCGGAATCCTCTTCCAACATACTGATCAGGGTTCTCGTCTCCGCCTCGGCACTGTCAGCCATGGTGACGCCCCGGCCCAGCAGCTCCTCTATAGCGCCTTTCTGATCGCCGGTTACTGCCCGCTGAACCTCGCTTGTCACGCTATCCAGCCACTGGTTTGCAGCAGTCAGCACCTTATTATACTGGGTCGTGATATCAGGATCCAACTCCTCCAGATTCTTCTCGAAGTAAGCCAGGTTCGCAAACATATCGTCATGATACTGGGTAATCTTATTGTTCTGCTCACTTGTCTCGCTCGAGTCGTCATAATAATAGAACACAATGTTTCTGACACAGGTCTTGATATTTGCAAAATCGGTAAACGCATTTGCAATGTAATACTGGCTCATGGCATAGTTGTCATAGCTTTCCTTACGGACACTGTTGATGTCGGTCGCGGTGAACAGACCCACTCCCGCGATGATGACCATAAACGCCAGCATCACGATAGTGAACATTCTGATTTTTGTCTTTACAGGCATGTCATTAATTGAAAATTTCTTCTTCATGGTAAACTCTCCTTCTTTATGATTGTTCTTCTTCCTGAATCTCTTCAAGAATATTTAAGTCCTCTTGTTTAATCAGTTTTTCCGGATCCAACAGCAGCTTCATGGTATCTCCCGTCCTCGCCAAGCCGTAGACATATTTGTTTTTCTCGTCCTTATGGCCTCCCAGCGTAGGCGGCGGAACGACATCATCATCCAGTATATCGTTCACCTCTGCTATCTTCTCCACGATCAGTCCAATCACCGTTGATTTTACGTCAATCACAATAATACATGTTCGATCCGTGTATTCCACAGGTTCCATCTTAAACCTTACACGGACGTCAATCACGGGAATGATTTTACCACGAAGATTGATCAGGCCTTTGATATAGTCTTCTGCTTCGGGTATTGCTGTGATCGGCTGCATCTGGATGATCTCACTTACATAACTGATGCTTATGCCGAAATACTCCCTCCCTGTCTGGAAGGTCATAAACTTTCCTTTTGAGGCGTCTTCTTCCAGCAGTTCTTCCTTTAATTCATCCGCCATGTGCTATCTCCTTTCCTCCTCTATCATCAACCCTCCAACATCCAGGATTAAAGCAATACTTCCGTCTCCAAGCTGCGTACAGCCTGAAAGTCCCTTTACTTTCTTTACATAGGAAGGAATCGGCTTTACCACGATTTCCTGTTCCTGGAGTATCTTGTCGATCAGGATACATATCTGTTTCCCTTCGTGCTCCACAACAGCTACAATTCCTTCCTCCAGCTTGCTCTTTGCTCCCGGCAGGTCGTATTTTTCACCCAGACGGATAAAGGGGAAACAGTCGCCTCGCAGGACAAGATATTCTTCTCCTCCGGGTTCCTGTATGAGAGCATCCTCAGTCACACTGATGAATTCCTTAATGGATGCCATCTCAATCACAAACGGCGCCTCGCCTACCTGTATCACAATGCCGCTGATAATCGCAAGGGTCAACGGTATGACCAACGTCATCTCCGAACCCTGTCCCTCAACGCTGTCAATGTCAAGGCGTCCTCCGATGGACTGGATATTTTTTACCACCACGTCCATTCCCACGCCACGCCCGGAGTATTCCGTCACCACCTCTTTGGTGGAAAAGCCGGGCAGTGTGATGAACTTGAATATATCCTTCTCCGAGAACTCGCTCATGGGCTTGTCGCCGATCAGTCCGTTCTCAAACGCCTTATTGTAAAGCTTTTCCTTGTTCAGTCCTTTGCCATCGTCCTTGACGCTGATGTATACCTTGCCGCCTTCGTTTTTCGCCTCCAGAGTGATCTTGCCCTTTGCAGGCTTTCCGTTGGCCGTGCGCATTTCCGGATCGTCCTCAATGCCGTGGTCCACAGAGTTCCTCACAAGGTGCATCAGCGGGTCGGAAATGTGCTCGATAATGTTCTTATCCACCTCCGTGTTCTCGCCGATGACCTCAAACTCAATGTCCTTATCCAGCTTTCTGGATACATCAAATACAATACGCCGCATCTTCTGGAACACATTGGTAAGGGGCATCATACGCATGGACATGATAACGTCCTGCAGCTCCGTAGTGTTCTTGCTGAGCTGTGCCGCGGCCTTCTGGAAATTGGTAAGATCCAGTCCCGGCACCCTCAAATCCGGATTCTGCAGCACCGTAGCTTCTGCGATTACCAGCTCTCCAATCATATCCATGAGAGCGTCCATCTTCTCCACGTTTACGCTGATGACAGCCTGCTGTTTCGCCTGGTTCTTGGCCAGGGTCTTGCCCTTTCCTGTCTCCTTGGACTTTACCACATAGTCGCCGGGAGCAATAGGCGCCTGCTGCTTCTTATCATCCTTTGCCTCGCCCTTCTCATCGCCCAGATTGATGACAATGGGCGGCGCTTCCCGTCCGAACTCTGTCAGCGCCTTGCCGTACTCCGTACTGTTGATCTCATCGAAATCAATGGTTTCCGCCTCGGAGCTGTCTATCAGCTCCATCACCTCGTCCTTGGACGCCTTTGTCTGCAGCAGCATATGGAAGCCTTCCGCCAGAATGCTGTCGCCGCTGGCCTCGTTGGAGAGAATGTCCTCCGGCGTATAGAGCAGATCCTCCGCCACCTCCTTCAGCGCAAAGGTAGCGCTGTAGGCACGGATATTACTCATCTGCGTATCGCTCCGATAGTGGATCACGATCCGGTAGAAATGACTGTCCTCTGCCGCTACGGGCGTAATGTAGAACTGGGTTGGCTCCTCCTGCTTATTAGCCTTTGGGAGCCGGATGCCCTGCTTCTTGATCTCACCTTTAAGTTCCCCCAGGAACTCATCCAGATCCGCCACCAGCTTCTTCTCATCACCGTCCGGGGCACTGCCCGCCTTGATCTTGTCAAGCTCGCCGGTGATGAAATCCGATACGGCAAGTACCTTTTCCACCAGCTCCATGTGGGGCACGTTCTCCGGATGGGACTCCCGCAGATAGTAGAACACATCCTCCAGCTTGTGGGATGCGGTCTTGATGTTTTCATACATCAAAACAGCGGATGAACCCTTGATGGTGTGCATGATACGGAAAATTTCATTAATGTCGGTATCGTCAAAGCAATCTGCATCCTGTTTTTCCAAAATAATGCCTTCCAGCTTTTCAAGACCCTGGTAGCTCTCATACAAAAACATGGAAAGCATGCTGTCTGTGTTAAATTCTTCTGCCATACTTCCTCCATTCTAAAGGATTTCTCTGACGTTTAAATCAGCTCCAGCTTCTTCAATACCTTTTCAAACTTCTCCATATCGATAGGTTTTCCCGCATACGCTTCGCAGCCGAGCTCAAACGCCATTTTCACATTGCGCTCATCATTCAGAGCCGTAGTCATAATCACCTTGACCCGCTTGCTCTTCGGTATGCCCTTCTGCGTCTCAATATCACGGATAGCCTTCAAAACCTGATACCCGTCCATGACAGGCATCATGACGTCAAGACAGGCCAGATCATAGGGCTCGCCGTCGTCCAACGCCATCATAAAGGCATCCACCGCTTCTTCGCCGTCCACCATCACATCGCATTCGCCGTACTGCGACAGCTGTTTATCCATAAACTTCCGGCTGGCAAAATCATCCTCTGCTAATAAAATCTTCATCGGTGCACCCTCCTTTCTTGCTTCATATCTATTTGCTCAACAGGCGGTAAACCTCGCCTGCTATCGCCGTAACCGGTTTCTGAATCTGTACCGCGCCCAAATCAAAGGCAACCTTGGGCATTCCGTACACCACGCAGGTAGCCTCATCCTGGCCGATGGTCTGAGCCCCGGCATTCCGCATGGAGAGAAGCCCCTTGCCGCCGTCTCCGCCCATGCCTGTCAGTATCACGCCCACTGCGTTCTTTCCCGCTACCTTTGCCACGGATTCAAACAGTACCTCCACAGAGGGACAGTGTCCGTTCACCCTGTCTGTTCCCTTGCATTCCACCTGGTACTCGCCGTTTACCTTCAGCAGGCGCATATGCCTGTCGCCGGGGGCAATGAGCACCTGGCCGGGAAGCACCCTGTCGCCTGTAGCGGCTTCCTTTACCGCCACCTCGCACTGGTTGTTCAGGCGGTCCGCATACATCTTGGTAAAGCCCGGGGGCATATGCTGCACAATCACCACCCCGGGAATATCCCGCTTAAACCGCTTTACCACCTCGAAAATAGCCTCCGTGCCTCCGGTGGACGCACCGATGGCTACCACCCTGTCCTTCCCCCCCACAATGTGGTCGGTTATGGTGGAGGTATCCACCCTCTTCAGCTTGCCCACCTTTGCCGTGGATGCAATCTTGACCTTGGTTGCCAGCTCCTGGGTCAGGAAGTCATTGAGCTGGGCCTTGTTCATGCTGTCCGGCTTCTTGACAAAATCCACCGCCCCTGCGTCCAGGGCGTCGAATACCTTATCGTTTAAGGCGCTCAGCATAACGACGGGAAAGGGATACTGGGGCATGAGCTTCTTTAAAAAATCTATGCCGCTCATTCTGGGCATCTCCACATCCAACGTCATCACGTCCGGTTTATATTTGATGATAGCATCCCTTGCCTCATAAGCGTCCTGAGCCTGAGCCACCACCTCAATATTAGGGTCTGCATTCAACCCCTGTACAATCATATTACGCATCATCATAGAGTCATCCACAACCAGAACTCTAATTGGTCTCATATCAGCCCTCCTGCTTTCTGTAGATTGATGGTTGTACATACTGGAACCTGATTTTATGGCGATCCAGACTCTCTGTGGTACCGATAAACAAATAACCGCCCGGTTCCATACAGTCATAAATCCTCTGTACGAGCTGATGCTTTGTTTCATTCGGGAAATAGATCATTACATTTCTCAGGAAAACAATGTGGAACTTTTTCCGGAAGGGAAGCGGGTTCATCAGGTTAAACTGCCTGAAAATCAACTCCTGCTTCAGCACATCCTTCACCTTGTACTCTTCAGCGCTTATCTGCTTAAAGTATCTCTGTTTCCACTTCTGAGGCAGCGGGTCAATATCCTCCTTCAAGTATATCCCCCTGGCCGCATGTTCCAGCACCCTAGTGGATATATCGGTAGCCAGAACCTTGGTGTCCCAGGATGAGTGCTCCAGCCCGAAATAGTCCATCAGCACCATAGCCAGAGTATAAGGCTCCTCCCCTGTGGAGGAAGCGCCGCACCATATCCGCAGATCTCTGGTGTTAGCCGCCTTTGCCCTCGCCCAGGGCAGCACCACCTTCTGCATATACTCAAAATGTTCGCTCTCACGCATAAAATATGTATGGTTTGTAGTCAATGCATTGACAATATCCGTGGCCTCCGCTCCCCCCGGATTTTTCTCTACCTTTGCCATGTACTCGTCACAGCTGGCATAACCGTTTCGGGCCAGGTAATTTTCAAGCCTTCCGCCCACCAGCACCCGCTTCTGGCTCAGGTCTATGCCGTAATTTTTCTGCATATAGGACACAATCCTATGGAATTCACTGTCCGTAATCAAGTAAAACGCCTCCTCAGACAACAAAATCTTATGTTAATGATACAATTTTTGTTTTTTATTGTCAATCCTTTCTCATCTGCCTCCAGATTTTGTTAAAAACCATCACAATATCCGGGTCGTAACAGGTCCCTCCCCTCTCGTTGATAATCCGGACGCTCTCCTCCACCGGATGCTTCTCACCGTCGATTTCTCCCGCCGTCAGATGGTCAAAATCATTTGCCACCGAAGCAATCCTTACCTCCAGAGGAATCTCCTTTCCCTGCCATGCCGGATACCCGGTGCCGTCCCAGTGGGCGTGATGCCCCTTTGCAATGGTAATGGCCATGGACAGGAACCGTCCGGGAGATTGCCCGGCGCAGATGTCCTCCAGTACCAGGGAAGCCGTGTCCGCGCACTTTTCTATGTACTCCCTGCTGCGTTTCGTCGGTTTCCCCGCATCGGAGAAATTGTCCTCCGACAGAACAAAGCTGCCGATATCGTGAATCTTCGCCGCCGTCTCTATGGTTTCCACGAATTCGTCGTTGATTTCATCCTCATAGGCGGACAGCAGCTGTAATCCCTGGGCCAGCAGGCCGCAGTTATAACCCACCTTTTCCAGATGGCAGCTCTCGGCGTGATTTCGCCGCTGCATCAGCTTGGAGATGGCCAGCAGCATATTTTTCTGCTCCCGCTCGATCTGCTCCTGCTGGGATTCAATCAGCCTGTGCATCATCCGGTTATGCTCCGCCATCTGCTGCCGCATACGATAGCTGTTTAAGTGGTTGCTCACCCGCATGATGACCTCCACCGGGTCAAAGGGCTTGGGAATAAAGTCCACTGCTCCCGCCGCAAATGCCTGCTTCTTCTCTTCGCTGGTATTCAGCACGGAAATAAACACAAAGGGAATGTCCCGGGTGGCAGGATTTTCCTTTAATATCCTGCAGAACTCCAGCCCGTCAATGTCCGGCATGGACAAATCCGACAGAATCAGCGCAGGCAGCTTCTCCTTCATCAGCTCCAGCGCCTGCGACACATTCATGGCGCACATGGTTCCGTAACCCTCATGTGAAATAATATTATTCAGAATCTCCACATTCATGTCAATATCATCCACAATCAGAATCGTTGTTTCTTCCATGTCATCCCCCCTTCTACAGTTCCCCGACCCGCTCTGTGATGGCTTCCCGCACCACCCCGCAGGCGGCAATGCTTTTCTCATAATTGCTCTTTCTGATTGCCATCTCCATCCGGAGCACCAGACGCCGCAGCTCGTCGTCGCTGTTCTTTACCAGCTCCTTTACCGTGGACGCCAGCACTTCCGCCTTGTCCCAGGTCCCCAGCTCTATGGATAAAACCAGCTTATCCATACGCTTTTTCAGTTCTTCTTTATTAGCGGGATCACCGAAGCGTGAGAAATCTTCCTCCTCTTCCTGAACGCTGTCTCCGGCAAAGCTTATCAGGCTCTCATAACCCTTCTGCTGGGCAGCGCCCGTCCCCTTCTCCTGACTGGTTTTAAGCTTGACGGAAAAAGAGAATGTACTTCCCTTTCCCTTTTCACTGGCTACCTGGATGCTTCCCTGCATCAGCTCCACCAGCTGCTTGGTAATGGCAAGGCCCAGACCCGTACCGCCGAAACGCCGGGTAATGGAAGCGTCCGCCTGGGTAAAGCTCTGGAACAGCTTATCCTGCTCCTTCTGCGTCATGCCGATGCCGCTGTCCTTCACCATGAAAAACAGCTCTACTTCATCCGCCGTCTGCTTAGTCTTGCTGACTACCACGCCCACCGACCCAATCATAGTAAATTTCACGGCGTTGGACAGCAGATTGTTGATAATCTGTACCAGCCGTAACTCGTCACCCACCAGGAACTGGGGAATCTTCTGATCCACAT
The DNA here is from genome assembly GCA_023664365.1 of Acetatifactor muris. GTDB lineage: Bacteria > Bacillota > Clostridia > Lachnospirales > Lachnospiraceae > Acetatifactor > Acetatifactor muris_B. The sequence continues at coordinate 14,723 of JAMPFR010000006.1, forward strand.
CCAGATTCAGACGCAGCTCCTTTTTGTTAATCTCCGCCATATGGGTTCCGATTACCCTGTCCATCATCTTATAAAAATCAAATTCTCTTTCATCGATGGTGAATTTGCCTGCCCCCAGCTTACCGTAATCCAGAATATTGTCAATGATTGCGGATATGTTGCTGCAGCAGTACAGAATCATCTCCAGAGTCTTCCTCTGCTCCTCTCCCACCTCGTCTAAAAGGGTGGTGGCATGGCCTCTGATTCCGTTTACCGGGGTTCGGAGCTCATGGGTGACATTTGCCACGAAGTCGTTTCTTACCCTGATATTCTCCTCCTCGTCCTGCCTCATTTTCCTGCTGCGCTGGTCTATGCTCTTGCGATCCGCAATATCCTCCGCCATGAGAATCCATGCGTCCTCCTGACTGCCGGGGAAAATACGGACGCTCACCGGGAAACAGGAACCGTTCTGACGGTATGCCGTAGTCTCCTGCTTTTCCGCAAGCTTTTGTCTGTCAAAAGGCTCCGGCTCCTTGAAATCCTGCCGGAATATCTGCTTCATGCCGCACTCCGTCAGCCTGTCTCCCTCGTATTCCAGCTTATCGGCCGCCGCCCGGTTGGCCCAGAGAATCTCTCCGGCGTCATTGAAGACCAGAACCAGCTCTATGGTCTCATCCGCTATTCGGGAGCTCAACCATTCCTTATCCATAGCTATCCTCCCGTGCGTACTTACAGTGTGCCTATCAGTTCCTCAAAGACCTTATATACCCGTTCAAGCTCCTGCCATATTTCCTGCACCCGCTCTTTATTTATCTCGTCGTCTGCCTTTCCCCGAACCTCTTCCGTCAAGTCGGAGGCCGCCTTGTAAATGGGGTCAAGTCCCAGATTTGCCGATACGCCCTTCAGCGTGTGGGCGCACTTGAACGCTTCCTCATAGTTTCCCGCCGCAATACTCTCTGCAAGGCCGGAATAATTGGAATTGTCCGTAAATTTTTTCAAAAACTTCTCGTACATTGCCTCATTTCCCATGAAGCGTTTGACCGTGCTCTCCACGTCCGCCCCGCATTCCACCAGGCGCTGCTTAAAGCTCTCATCCATTTCCTTTTCCTTCTTTCTTTATAAATATTCTTTATAAATATTATGCTTATCAGCTTTGCAAACATAAAGAAGGCCGAAAAATATGTAACTTCTTTTTTCAGCCTTCTTTCCCTCATTCATTACTCAAGTAAAATTGAACATCTTAATTACTTCTACAATATTGAAAAAATCTTCTTTAGCGAGCTCAAAGCACTTGAGTACATCGGGTGAAAACTGCCCGCACTCTCCATTCAGTATCATGTCATACGCAATCGCGTTACTGTATGCAGTTTTATAAACTCTGTCGCTCACCAGCGCGTCATACACGTCAGCCACGGCAACTATCTGCGCGCTGATGGGAATTTCCTCACCTACCAGGTGATCCGGATACCCCTTGCCATCCCATCTCTCGTGATGGTAACGGCATATGTCATAGCAGTACTGGTAGAAATCATCCTCGTAGGACTTCTTGCAGGACTCCAGAATCTCACAGCCGATGGTGGTATGGGTCTTCATAACCTCGAATTCTTCCGGCGTCAGCCGGGCGGGCTTCAGAAGAATTGCATCCGGAATCCCGATTTTACCTATATCATGCAGTGCCGACGCTCTGGCAATCTGGTCGATTTTGTCCGGTGTGAGGTTGTACTGGGGACAATACTTTGCCACATATTTCAAAAGGATTCTGGTAAAGTACTTGATGCGCCTTACATGATCCCCTGTCTCCACATTCCGGAACTCCACCACGGCGCTCAGAGCTTCAATCATAAAGTCGTTGTTCTGGCGAATCTTCTGCTCCTGCTCACGGATTGCCTTCTCCTGCTCCTTCAGCCGCAGCTCCATGTTGCGCTTATTCTGGTATAGCTGAATAATATTGTTGGCACGTCTCTTAATAATAGTAGGCTCAAAGGGCTTGTGCATCACGTCCGCAATGCCGTATCGGTATGCCCTTCCTTCGCTTTCCTTGGGAGTCATGCTGGTAATCAGGATAACCGGTATCCTGTCCAGAAGCTCCTTCTCCTTCATATAATCCAGAACCTTGAAGCCATCCAGAACCGGCATCACCACATCCAGCAGAATCAGCGCCAAATCACCGTGCTGCTCTATCTGCTCCACTGCCTGCCCTCCGTCGGCTGCTTCCAGAATCTCATACTCGGAATCGAACATCATGCGGAGTAACTCTCTGTTGACCTCTTCGTCATCCACAATCAATATCTGTTGTCTGTCCATGGTTCCTCACATAATCCGGCCGCATCCGAAACAAATGCGGGGACTATTTTCCTCTCTCCCACCTAAAAGCAGGGTCTTTCAAATCGGTTATATTATACTATCGGCGGGTTAAATTGTCAATCGGGCTTTGCAAATTTATTGCTTCCGCGTACCGCTTTTCAAAGCCCGGTTCTTCCGCAAGATTCAGCGCCTCCGTTCCCCGGATCAGATTCTTAAGTTCCCCCGGCAGTATATCTGCCCGGCTGCCCGCCAGCAGTGCGCCGGAAAGGGCCGTATTGCCGCCTGCCACGGCTTTTTGAGCCAGCTCCGGCCTAAGCAGCCCGATTTCCGCCGCATCCTCCGGCTTCAGATAATAGCCGAAGCCCCCTGCAAGCACCACCCGATCCACCTGCTCCGCCCGGACGCCGTACTTTTCCAGAAGCACCTCTATACCGGCGGCAACGGCTGCCTTGGCCAGCTGCACTGCCCGCACCCCCTTCTGGGTCACATGGACGTTGCCCACCCTTATGCCCCTCTCAAAATATTCCTCCGCCAAAAGCCCTGTCTCATCCAACAGCCCCTCCCGCTTCAGCGCCGCCAGACGGCTGATCATGTCCGCTCCCCACACACCTCTGTTTGCACCGCCTTCAAAGGCCGGTCCCGCCGCCGTGGCGCAGGCCATGCGCCGATCCCTGTTTCCCAGCACCAACTCGCCGTTGGTGCCCAGGTCGATAAGCAGGGTAATTTCCTCCCGGCTTCCCATGCCGCAGGCGTACATCCCCGCCACAATATCTCCCCCCACAAAGGCGGAAATCCCCGGAAATATAAAGCAGGGCACATCTCCTATCACCGTCTCCGCACCCTGGAGCCGGGAAGCACGAAAAGGGGCACGTCCCAGTTCGGACGTGTCCCATCCCATCAAAAGATAAGTCATGGTAGTATTGGCAGCCAGCACCATCTGCAGGCTCTCACCGGCCCCGATCTCTTTTTTGAAACGCTTCAGGCCCTGCTCTAAGACCTCCCGGATCTTCCCGTGCATCGCTTTTGCCTGATCCGCATCCTCCGCAGCCCGGATGCGGGAAATTACGTCAGCGCCGTATTCCGCCTGAGGGTTCAGCGCCACATATCTGTCCTCCACGGTACCCTGTGCCCCGTGAAGCAGCATGGCCACCGTAGTAGTGCCCACATCCGCCGTCACAAGGCGTATGCCCTGTCCTGACCCTTCCGGATGCGCTCCGGCAGGGACGACATCTCCGCCCCAGGACCAATCATTGCCGGCGTTCCCGCCCGGGGCAGCCCTTCGGGTCGAAATGCTGTCACTGTCTGTCAGCACATGCAGCGCTTCCGTCCCCCCCGGGCTGCCGGATACTCTTAAAGCTTCCGCCCTTACGCCGGGGCACAGGCCGCAGCCCATGCAGATGCGGCACCGCAATCCTTTCCGTACCTTACACAAACTGATTTTTCTCCTTATTATAATGATAATCAATGGAGGCCAGCTTCTCCCTGATTTCCGCCCCGTCTGCATCCAGGTCGTCACAGAGAGCCTCCAGACTGTCATAGTAATCCCGCAGCTTCAGATTTACAAAGCTTAAAAGCATTGCCGGGTCCTCAGGTATCATGCTTCCGCTCCTTTCCTGACTCCTGCGGTCAATTCGCCGTCCTGTGCATCAATCAGCACCGTATCGCCGCTGTCCGCCTTATCCTCCAGAATCAGCTTCGCCGTCATAGTCTCCACATACTTCTGAACATACCGTTTCAGAGGACGGGCGCCATATACAGGGTCATAGGCGTTGTCCACAATCAGACGCACCGCCTCCTGTGTCAGCTCCAGCTTCAGATTCCGATCCTCCAGGCGGCGGTTCAGATCCCCGATAATCAGATGCACAATGCCGCCGATATTCTCCCGGGTCAGAGGCTTGAACAGAATCGTCTCGTCCAGACGGTTTAAAAATTCCGGCCGGAAATGCGCCCGCAGCTCGCCCATCACCGCCTCCTCCGCCTCGCTGCTGATACTGCCCGTCTCGTCAATGCCCTCCAGCAGATACCCTGCGCCGATATTGGACGTCATAATCAATATGGTATTCTTGAAATCCACCGTGCGGCCCTGGGAGTCCGTAACCCGGCCGTCGTCCAGCACCTGCAGCAGCACATTGAACACATCCGGGTGGGCTTTCTCGATTTCGTCAAACAGCACCACGCTGTACGGCTTTCTTCTGACCGCTTCGGTCAACTGTCCGCCTTCCTCATAGCCCACATATCCGGGAGGCGCTCCGATGAGCCTGGACACGGAGAATTTTTCCATGTACTCGCTCATGTCAATCCGCACCATATTGGTTTCATCGTCAAAGAGCGCGGCGGCAAGGGACTTTGCCAGCTCCGTCTTGCCCACGCCCGTAGGCCCCAGGAACAGGAAAGAACCGATGGGCTTATCCGGATCCTTAATACCTGCCTTGGAACGGATGATTGCCTCCGTCACCTTCGTGACGCCTTCCTCCTGGCCGATGACTCTCCTGTGAAGCTCCTGATCCAGATGCAGGGTTTTATTCCTCTCACCTTCCGTCAGCTTCGCCACGGGAATACCCGTCCAACGTGAGACGATACGGGCGATTTCTTCATCGGACACCCTCTCATGCACCAGTGTCATGTCCCGCTCTCCCACGCTTTCTTCCTCCTGCTCCAGCTGCTTCCTCAGACCGGGCAGCCTGCCGTAGGAAAGCTCCGCCGCTTTTTCCAGATTTCCTTCCCGCTCTGCAATCTGTATTTCATTATTTACACTGTCAATTTCCTCCCGGAGTCTGGAAAGCTTTTCCACGGAAGCCTTTTCATTGTCCCACTGGGCCTTCTTGCCTGCGAATTCCTCCTTCAGCTCCGCCAGCTCCCTCTGCAGATTTGCCAGTCTTTCCTGACTGAGACGGTCATCCTCCTTCTTCAGGGCGGCCTCCTCAATCTCCAGCTGCATGGTTTTCCTCTGCAGCTCATCCAGCTCCGTTGGCATGGAATCCAACTCTGTCTTAATCAGGGCGCAGGCCTCGTCCACCAGGTCGATTGCCTTATCCGGCAGAAACCTGTCGGAAATATAGCGGTTGGACAGCACTGCGGCACTGACCAGTGCATTGTCCATGATTTTCACTCCATGGTACACCTCGTAGCGCTCCTTTAAGCCCCTCAGAATGGAAATGGTATCCTCCACCGTAGGCTCATCCACCAGCACCGGCTGGAAACGCCGCTCCAGAGCCGCATCCTTCTCAATATACTGCCTGTACTCGTCCAGGGTGGTGGCGCCGATGCAGTGCAGCTCTCCTCTGGCAAGCATGGGCTTCAACATATTTCCCGCATCCAGAGCGCCGTCTGTCTTGCCTGCCCCCACTATGGTATGCAGCTCATCAATGAACAGAATAATCTGCCCGTCGCTGCTTTTCACATCCTCCAGCACCGCCTTCAGACGCTCCTCAAACTCCCCACGATACTTTGCCCCTGCCACCAGAGCTCCCATGTCCAGGGCAAAAATCTTCTTGTCCTTCAATCCCTGGGGCACATCCCCTCTGACAATACGCTGGGCAAGCCCCTCCACCACGGCGGTTTTGCCCACGCCGGGCTCTCCAATCAGACAGGGATTGTTCTTCGTCTTTCGGGACAGGATACGGATGATATTTCTGATTTCACCGTCCCTGCCGATGACAGGATCCAGCTTCTGATTTCTGGCCTTTTCCACCAGATCCTGGCCGTATTTTTCCAGCGTGTCGTAGGTGGCCTCCGGGTTATCGCTGGTAACCCGCTGATTCCCCCTGACTGTGGACAGAGCCTGCAGAAAGCGCTCCCTGGTAATGCCGTATTCTTTCCATATCTGATCGATGGCCCGGTTAGGGTGCTTTAACATAGCCAGGAACAGGTGCTCCACGGACACATACTCGTCCCCCAGGGCCTTTGCCTCATCTTCGGCGCTTATCAGGGCTTTGTTCAGCATCTCGCCGATATAGACCTGGCCTCCCTGTACCTTGGGCCGCTTCTTCAGCGCTTCCTCCGTCCGGCTTACGAAATGCTCCTTCCGGATCTCCATCTTCTCTATCAGCTTCAGAATCAGGCTGTCCTCCAGGGTCAGCAGGCTGTAGAGCAGATGCTCCTGCTCTATCTCCTGATTTCCGTACTCATAGGCAAGCCGCTCGCAGCCTTCCACAGCCTGCACAGACTTCTGTGTAAATTTCTGAATGTTCATTGTCCCGCCTCCTCACCAGCGTTTTTGTTTTGCTGTTCTATAATGAATATAACACTGTTTTCAGGGAAATCAATAAACAAAGTATAAACTTATCTGAAAAAGCTGTAAAGAAATTTATCGGATTTCCTTTACCTCATATCCCGCCTCAGTGACTGTCGCGGTCAATACGTCGTCGCTCACCTCTTCCGCAAGCTCCAGGGCAGCCGTCTTATCCTCCAGGCTCATGGTGACTGCGCTCACTCCCGCCACAGCCTCCAATGCCTTCTGCACCCTGCCGGTGCAGTGTGCGCACATCATTCCATCGATGGTCATTACCTTTGTCATCTTTGTCATCTTTTTCTCCTCGCTTTCTGTTTTTACTGCTTTTACTGTTTTATCTTCCAAAGCTGCAGTTCTCAGCTCCGTGAAGCCGCTCTTGAAGCCCCGAAGCCGCAGGGCGTTCCCCACCACGAAAATGCTGCTCAGGCTCATGGCCGCCGCGCCGAACATGGGATTCAGCCTGATCCCAAACAAGGGATACCAGGCTCCCGCTGCAAGGGGGATGCCGATGGCATTGTAGAAAAAGGCCCAGAACAGATTCTGCTTGATATTGCGGATAACCGCCCGGCTTAAACGCACAGCCGTGGCTGCATCCCGCAGATCGCTCTTCATCAGTACAATGTCGGCGCTCTCCATGGCTACGTCCGTGCCTGCTCCGATTGCCATTCCCACATCAGCCGCCGCCAGAGCCGGGGCGTCATTGATGCCGTCTCCCACCATGGCTGCTTTTCTTCCTGCCTCCTTCAGTTCCCTGATCTTCTTTTCCTTATCCTGGGGCAGAACCTCCGCCACTACTTCCTCTATGCCAAGCTGCCGCCTGACCGCCTCTGCGGTACGTCTGTTGTCCCCCGTCAGCATCACTACATGGATCCCCATTTTCCGGAATCTCTGAATCGCAATATAAGAGCTTGCCTTAATTTCATCCGCCACGTCAATGCTTCCCAGAAGGCGGCCTTCTCCGCCCACCAGCAGAGGCGTTCTGCCCTCCTCCGCTATGGAATCCAGCCCCTTTGCCACCATCTCGTCAATGACAATGCCGTTCTCCTCCATATAGGCCCGGTTTCCCACAAAGTACCGGGTTCCCGCTTTCGCCCCGGTATCTCTTCCGGCGTTTTCTTCCCACTCCTTCCACTTTTCCGCCAGGAAAGCGGCGGCCTCTTTCTCCTCCGGCTTCCTGCCGTCAGATCCCTTTGCTCCCAGGTTGGATGTAAGCACCGCTCTGCCCCCGTCCTCCTGCTTTCCCGCCAGAAATACCGCCGTAGGGCCGTCCGCCTCCGGCATGAAGCCCCTGTCACGGGGTGCAATGTCCGTCGCCAGCACCCCTTCCACTCCTCTGCCGAATACAGCCTTAAAGTCCCGGATCTCCGGCAGCTCCAGTTTTTCCCGCTCCGCGTAAGCCACCACTGCTTCCGCCAGCGGATGCTCGCTTTTCTTTTCCAATGCAGCCGCAATGCTGACCAGTGTCTCCAGGGACATATCCTGCACATAACAGCCCGTTCCCGTGACATGCAGCTTCCCGGAGGTCAATGTGCCCGTCTTATCTAACACGATGGTGTCAATTTCCTTTGCCTGCTGCAGAGCCTCTCCCGACTTGATGAGAATGCCGTGTCTGGCTCCCACGCCCGTCCCTACCATGATCGCTACCGGCGTAGCCAGCCCCAGGGCACAGGGGCAGGATATGACAAGCACCGCTATGGCGGAGGAAATGGCAAACTCCGCTCCCTTTCCTGCAATCAGCCACACTGCCAGGGTCACCAGGGCGATGCAGATGACCGCAGGCACAAACACTCCCGCCACCTTGTCTGCCAGCCGGGCGATAGGCGCCTTGCTGCCGCCTGCCTCCTCCACCAGCCGTATGATCTGGGCCAGCGTGGTGTCCTCCCCCACCCTGTCCGCACGACACTTTAAAAAACCGGCCTTGTTCACCGTGGCGGAAACCACCTTGTCTCCCGGCTGCTTTTCCACGGGAAGGCTCTCCCCCGTGACAGCCGCCTCGTCAATGCTGGAATTTCCCTCCAGCACAGTACCGTCCACAGGCACCAGGCTTCCCGGCTTCACCAGGAAAATATCTCCGCTGCACAGCTCCTCCGTGGGTACCTCCCTCTCATTTCCGGCTTCATCCACCAGGATTGCCACCTTGGGCGACAGATCCATCAGCTTTGTAATGGCCTCGCCGGTCTTTCCCTTGGATCGGCTCTCCAGATATTTACCTACCGTAATCAGTGTGAGAATCGTTCCCGCGGACTCAAAATAAAGGTCATGGGAATACTGCTCCACCACCGCCATATCTCCATGCCCTAGTCCAAAGCTGATACGGTACATGGCAAAGAGGCCGTAACCGATGGCGGCGGAGGCGCCCATGGCAATCAGACTGTCCATGTTGGGCGAAAAGTGTCCCAGGGTCTTGAAGCCCACTGAGAAAAATTTCCGGTTCATATACAAAATGGGCAGCAGCAGAATAAACTGGGTCAGCGCAAAGGTCATTGCATTTTCGTTTCCATGCAGAAACCTGTGTACAAAGCCCGGAATCGGCAGTCCGAACCACTCATTAAACATGTGGTACATAGCCACATACATCAGCGGAATCAGAAAGCCTATGGAGACGCCCAGCCGCCATTTCATGGCTTTTGATTCCTCTTTTGCCTGCCGCTGCAGCTCCTCCCGTCCGTCCTTCCGGGCGCTGCCGGCCCTGCTTCCCGTGCCGCCGGTCTGCCGGTTACTGCTCTGCCCGCCTGCGGGCTCTGCTCCCGATGCTTCCGGCTCCTGCCCGTTTTTCCCGGCCCGGCCTCGGATATCCGCCCGGCTTCCGCCACGGCTGCCGTTCATAAGGCTTGCCCCATAGCCCGCCTTTTCCACTGCGTTTATAATGACTTCTTCAGTCAACATTTCTTCGTCATATTCAATGTCCATAGTCTCCGTCAACAGATTAACGGACGCCTTACTCACTCCCTCCAGCTTGTTTGCCGCCTTCTCCACATGGGACGAACAGGCGGAACAGGTCATGCCGGATATATGATACCGCTGTTTCATGCTCTCCTCCTACTTCAACTTCTTCACCAGCTCCACCGCCTCTTCCACCACGGCGGTATTCCCTTTTTGTATCTCCTCCACCACGCAGGTCTCCATATGCTCCTGCAGCACCAGGTAGCCGAAGGACTGCAGCGCGCTTTCCACCGCCGCCACCTGGGTCAGAATATCTCCGCAGTACCGGTTTTCATCCAGCATCCTGCCGATTCCGTTCAACTGTCCCACAATGCGGCTGAGACGGTTTTTCAGCTGCTTCAGTTCCTTTTCTCCCCGGGGAGTGGACTTTAAGTGACAGCCGCATTCCATATTCTTTTCCGCCATAATATCTTCCGCCATATTGTTTCCCGCCCTGCCTTTCCTATTCTGTTCTTATCTGTTCCCGGCCTGTTTCTGTTTTTCCTGCCTTCAGCCCGCTGTTATAAACGCTTCTGATTCCAGCTGTCGGCGTCACTCTCAGAATTTACTCCCGCGAACAATGCGCCAGACGGCATTCGTGCAAAAATACCCCCATAGGGTATCCTGCTTTTAACAGAATATACCCTATGGGGGTATTTGTCAAGACCTATACAGGTACCATTTTACAAAACCTGTTTTGCAGAACGGCTTCCTGCCGCCGACACTTCAATCATCACCATTATAAATAGCCTCGAGCAATCCCCAGAAGAAAAGGTTATTTTGAGGAACTCCGTTCAATTCACAGGCATAGTAGGAAAAGATTCCTTCTTCTTCATCCTCAAAGACAAACTGTACGAGAATATCCGTTTTTTTATCGTAATACATTATTTCCCCCGTTACATTTACAACCCTTGTGCCATCCTCCGCTATGCCGGATTCCCATTTCGGACTGCCCAGGTAATCGTCAAACGCATCTCCCACGGTTTTCTGCGGATAATCGTCAAGTGTGCCGTTTTTTATCATCTGAACATATTTATCGTTTTTAGCTTTTTCTCCACCTGAGCCAAGCATTGCGGCAACTATAAACAGCAGGAACAGACCTGCAGCCACGCCGAGAACCACAGGCCATTTCTTCCGCTTTTTCTTACCGGATGCATCCCCAAAGCTGTTTCCGGGCTGTCGCGCCGGATCGACTGAAGCCGCTGCTGCCGAATTGCCTGCTCCCGCTGCCGGCTTGACCCCGCCCGTCGTTGAATTGCCTACACCCGCTGTTGAATTGTCTGCGCCCGCTGCCGGGGTGCCTGCAGTCAGCCTTGCTCCGCATTTCTGACAGAATTCAGTGCCGTCCGGCGCCTCTGCGCCGCATTTTATACAAAACATATCTCTTTACCTCTCTCTTCATAAGTTTTTAACAACATTTACATAATACAGTACCGCCGCCTGCAGTATGGGAGCCGTCTTAATCAGACAGGAATGCGACAACATGCCCGACATACGGCCGTCAATCAAAAAGCCGCTGTGTTCTGCATTTACAAAATACTGCATTTGTCCGGAGGAAGGATCCGTCCTGTCGGGCCTGACAATAAGCACTGCAAGATTTTTCTCCTTTGGCCCGAACGCGCAGCCTAACGTTATCTCACCGACAGCCTGAGACGCAGCCTTTTCAATATGGGCAAGCAGCCCTCCCTTTGCGGTTACATATCCCCATTGATGAAAATAAGGAGAAACGTACCTCATATTGTCATTTAAAAATTGAATGAAATTCTCCGTATCAATGACAACATCCGTTTTCCCGGAAAATTTTCTTCTACAGGAATTTCTGATGATTCCGCCCGCTATGAAAACGGCGCAATAGCCGAAAAATCCCCCGAACAGCAATAACCCCAACGGCCCTGCCAATATAAGGCCGAAAACCGCCAAAACACCGACGCATATCCAGATAAACAGCCAAGGTTTGCTATGATTTAAAATATCCTCCGCAGACTGGAACTTGGTTGTTTCCCTGACATGCTTGTCCACAAACGCCTTAAAGCCCGCCATATCATAAGCCTGCTGAGACGCCTGTGCCGGTTGGCTGTCTGCCGCCTCCCCTTTATCACCGCTCACTACCTTATTGCCGCACTTCTGACAAAAGCCGGCCCCCTCGGCTATGAGCGCCCCACACTTTGAACAAAACATTTTCTTTCCTCCTTCTACTTTTTTTATTATCATGTTGTCTGAAGTAAACTTCACAGGCAAATCCCACCCCTTAACGACGGGTAATATCTCCTATCCTCCTTTCCCCATACAGGCTTCCGCCCTCCTCCTTTTACGACTACTCCTGTGCCCCGCAGGAACGCAGCGGCTCCGCCTCATTCTGTTTCAGGAAAAGATTGACGTCAATAATGCTTCCCGGCCGCTCGTTGAACGCTGTCATAATCAGGGCGTCTCTGAAAATCCTTGCATACAGTTCCGGCATCCTGTACAGCTTCAGCGCCTTTTGTGTCTCCTGCAGATCAAATTCCGCGGCGTAGCACAGCCTCAAGATGACGTCCCGTTGCTTCGTCCTCTTTTCTCCCGTCAACAGTTTATAGCCATACCGCTCCGGAACGTCCGCCGCCAGAAACACATCCTGCTGCTTTATTTTCTTTTTTTTCAGCAATTCTTTAAAATATTGAAAAAAGGCGGATTCCTCGTCCAGAATGCGGTCCTTGTTTTCTCTGAGATAGTCTGATATATGATTTATATGGGTGGAATTCAGAACCTTTTCAAGTTCATCGGTAGTTTTGTTTTCCATTTTTGTCATCCTTTGCTATAATAAAATTCAGATACTGAAAAACCGGAGAGGAATCGCCCACATGGATATCGCTTCAAGACTGGCCCTGTCCTATTATAAGGAAATTGCCGCTTTAAATGAGGAACACAATATATATGTAGTGCAAAACACTTCAAACCGACATATTTTTGTCCGTAAAATCCTGGACGTATATAATAAAAACGTGTATCACAGCTTAAAAGATCTCTCCCTGCCGGGCATGCCGCATATTTACGAGATCTTTGAAGCTGACGGCCGGCTGGTTATCATTGAAGAGTATATCGCCGGCAGCACGCTGGAGGAGCTTCTGAATGAAAACTATCCTTTTACCCCTGAGCTGGTTACCTCCGTTTTGCTCCAGCTCTGCGAAACGCTGCAGGCACTGCATAACTGTCAGCCTCCCATCATACACAGGGACATAAAGCCTTCCAACGTCATCCTGAAGCCCGACGGCAGGGCTGTGCTTCTGGACTTCAACGCCGCCAGACGCCTGTCCGCAGGCAAAGTCGAGGATACGAAGCTTCTCGGCACAAAGGGATACGCCGCGCCGGAGCAGTACGGCTTCGGCACATCCGACGCCAGAACGGACATTTATGCCCTTGGTATGCTGGCCAACACGCTGCTGAACGGAGGTTTTTCGCCCGTATGCACCGGGCATACCGCTCTGGCCCCTGTCATTCAGAAATGTATCCGGCTCAATCCTGAAGAGCGTTACCAAAACGTGGGAGAACTCCAAAAAGGCCTGAAACTCCGGAAAAAATCAAATCTTCAGGAAGCCGCCCCGTCCCGCCGGGATCTGCGCAGGTATCTGCCGCCCGGCTTTCGCAGCGGGAATCCGATTTATATGATTGTTTCTGCCCTCTGTTACGGCTTCATCTTCTGGCTTTGCCTCACACTGGAAATAAAAGATGCGGCTCCGCCCGAGCTATGGGTCGAACGCCTTTTCTGTCTTTTTACTTTTATGGGCACCATTTTTCTGTCCTGCAATTATTGCGGCATACAGTCCCTTTTTCCTCCCTGCCGGACGCAAAACAGATTCTTAAAATTCTGTTCCGTACTGCTTCTGGACGGAATTTTCATTTCTCTGGCTTTGGGAGTCATGGGCCTGATCGCTTCCATTGTCACATGGTAGCTTTATCTTACCATAGGATTCTGTTTTTTGTTGCCCCCGCAGAGGTGGGAATTTTCGGTTTTTTCGGCTGTCACTTTTTATAACCGTAAAAAGGGGCGCCCGGCGGCGCCCCTTTTAGTTCGTTTGTTCTATATAATTTCACCCGCACGATAACACTCACTGATATAATCCCGGGGTTGATAATAAAAATCTGAATTATAATTTGAAATAGCGTCATCAATCCATGATGTATATACCTCCACCAAGGTTTTAATTAAATCATATCCGCACAAATCTTCAATCAGCCGCTCATAGACCTCTCCTATTGTCCAGTAATCAGGAACCTCATATTTGCATCCCGCTACATTGTCAAACGCTCCTGTGGGAATACTGCCGGATGAAATAAATTCATACGCCGTCTTCTCAATAGGCTCACAGTGCAAAACATCTCCATACTTATAAATATGACGTAATACTTTTTCTCCAAGCGCTCTGACGACCTCTGACCTTTTCTGTCTCTGCTGCCTGCCGATGAATTCAATTAAACTGCATAGAAAAAACAAATTACTGTCATTCTTCACCGCTCACTTCACATCCTTTCAAAAAGGTTAATGTTGATAAGGCCTTCTCTGTATGAAAACTGATCTGGTGCGTTGGCCTTTTAAATTTTGCCAGTGCCCAAAAAGCCTCCCGTGAAATTTTCTCATCGACAAAATTCTGAACATAGTTAAAAATGGTATCATTTGCCATAGGCCCCTCTACAATATCATATGTGTGTGATTTTCCCAGACGGCAGGACACTATGAAATCCAGCCATTCCTCTGTCATTTCCGAAAACCTGAGTATTTTTAAGGTTTCATCGGGATGATACATATACTCATTTATCACTCCCACATTATTATATCGAACCGCCCAGCGCTTTGCCTGCTCTCTGAACATTGTACAGTAAAATCCATAATAAAAATCCTTATGAAATCTTGTGATACGGATTTCCGGACACTCGACAATCTGCCGACTGCCATGGTATAAAATAACGTCCTGCTTCATAACTCCGTTACCTCTTTCCGTGAGAACCTTTTCCCTTTCCGCACGATAACAGTTTGCCTACTCTTCCAGCAGCGTATCAATTTCGGCGCAGTAACTCTCATACATCTCATCCGCGCCCGATGCGCCCAGATGGATGTAGGCAATCCTGCCGTCCCTGCCTATCAGCACAGTGTAGGGAATGCCGTCCGAAGGGTACAGACTGCCGATATCGCCTTCCGTGTCCAGCGCTACCGGAAAGTCATAACCGTTTCTCTCCAAAAAGCTCTCCACCGTATCGGCCTTCTCCCCCAAATCCACCGCTATCAACGTCAGGGCGTCCCCGTATTTTTCAAGAAGTCTGGGAAACGCGGGCATCTCTCCCACACAGGGGCCGCACCAGGTGGCCCAGAAATTCAACAGAATCACACTGCCTTCATGGTCTGACAGAGTGAAGTCGCTTCCATCCGCCAGTACGACCGTGAAATCCCGGTATTCGTCGCCCTCCGCCACGGGCTCGCTCTGCTGTTCCTCCCCGCAGGCAGTCAGCATAAAGCACAGCATCAGCACCGGCAGCAAAGCCGTCAGATAAAATTTTTTCATACCTTTCGTTCCTTTCCGAAATAGATTGCATTTTTATGGCAGGCCGTGACACAGTGTCCGCAGTGGATGCACTCATGATCCCCCACCCGCCTGATATCCATGGGACATGCCTTCACGCACAGCCCGCAGTTGTTACACAGCTTTTTGTCCACCCGGACGGCCAGCAGTGCAATGCGGCCAAACAGGGAATAGATAGCCCCCAGGGGGCAGAGGAATCTGCAAAACCCTCGGTATATAAAGATACAGGACGCCAAAATCACCACACACAAAATGGTCTTCCACTGAAAGAGCGCCCCTGCCAGCGCCCGGTATTCTTCCCGCATTCCCACCAGAAAGAAACCGCCCTCCAGGGTTCCTGCGGGACAAATGTACTTACAGAAGGCCGGTACCGGCGTCCCGGCGGCAAAGGCGTACCACAGAGGCAGCGCCACCACAAACACTGCCAGAATCACATATTTCAGCCAAGACAGCCGCCTTGTCCACACACTTTTCTTTAACTTCGGCCCGGGTATCTTATGTAAAAGCTCCTGTATCAGTCCGAAAGGACATAAGAATCCGCAGACGACTCTGCCCAGGGCTGCTCCCACCAGTATTATAAATCCGGCTATGTAAAGGGGAAGCTTGTCCGGCAGACTGCTCAAAGCATTCTGCAGAGCCCCCAGAGGGCAGGAGGCTATGGCTCCGGGGCAGGAATAACAGTTCAGCCCCGGGACGCAGACCCCTTTGCTTTTCCCCTTGTAGATTGACCCTTCCGCAAACCCCGGAAGATTGGCGTTGTACAGCAGGGCGCTGACGGCCTGAATGCACCTTCGCCTGAAACCTAAAGTGATTTTCCTTTTACCCAATGCCGATACACTCCATACATATGTGAACGGCCTTTATCAGAGTATCCCGATAGCCTCCCTGCAGGATGCCTGCCGTCAGCGCAAACAGGCCTGCCCCGCCGAGAAGGATACGGATTGTCCGCCTTCCCGCCATAAATTTCTCCCCGTATTCCCGTTAAATCCTCTGTCAGACTGTCCCGGTGCTCCTCTTTTCGGAAGCTCCGGCTCCAGCGTCGCTTCCCTTACATTATAAACCGGGAATGCGGAGTACGTCAACCATACAGCGCTTCCCTGCACTCCTCTCCCATTGCCGGACGCAGTCCCAGAATAGGCTCTCCGGCCTTGACCTGTTCTCCGGCGGCGGCAAGCAGGCTTCCGGCACAGGCTCCCGTCTCCACGGTAACCGTCACACAGCAGGAGGCCCCCTCCTTCACCAGTCCTTTACGGTCAAATTCCAGGAGCAGCTTTCCCTTTCCCACAATCTCGTTCTGCACGATTCTGGGACGGTAATACCGCTCCAGCAGATCATCCTCCGAATCTCCTACCCGGATACAAAGCTCCGCCCCGAACTCCGTCCGGAACAGAAATCCGTTTCCCCCGGGAAAAATTTTCGTAATCTTCCCGTTTGCGGGAGCATACAATCTGTCCTCATTCGGATGAATTGCCGCCATGGTTTTTCCCTCGCCGCTCCTGTCCGCCACTTCGCCGGACACGGGACTTCCCACGGAAAAGGGGAACCTGATTCCGCTGTCCCGCCGATTTTCCCTTTTGCTCTCCCGCCGGTTCTCTCTCCTGTTTTCCTGCTCAGGGTTCTCCCATTGTCCTCCCATCAGCCTGCCCATGCAGAAACCCGCAGCCAGTGCGGCTCCTGCGATGGCCGTCAGCCACCAAAAACTGATTTCCATGCTCAAGTACCTCCTGTTATTAAATATGTTCTATTTCTTTCCAAAAAAATGACAAATATTCTTGGCAAAAAATAATTGTTGACATATTATCAGTATTGATGCTATACTACGTTTGTATTCTAAATGAAAGTCATTGAACTCACATATTTTTGTAAGTCATTACGGTTTTCATGATGATTTACAAAAATATGTGATTTTTGTGTCCTGATTTAGAAACAATAAATTAATTTATATTTTAAGGAGGTACCTCAATGAATAACGGTACAGTTAAGTGGTTCAACGCACAGAAGGGCTATGGTTTCATCACCAATGATGCAACCGGCGAGGAAGTATTCGTACATTTCTCCGCAATCAATGCTGATGGTTTCAAGTCTCTGGAGGAAGGCCAGAAGGTTACTTTCGATACCGAGACCGATCCTCAGAACAGCAGCAAGACCCGTGCTACCAACGTTACGGTTGTAGCATAACTGCTTCTGACTGACGAAGAACGCAAAGCGGCTGTAAAGCAGCTAAAAACCGGGATTTCCAGATATTGGAGATCCCGGTTTTTGTGTTGCAGCTATTTATTTTTCAGCAATAGTCAATTGACATCCCGGCAAAGTCATCGCGCAAAGGCATAAGCGGTCTGACCCTATTCTTTTATCCAGACATATCTCGGGTCATCATCCCGGGTGGTCCAGGGATTACCCGGCAGATGCCGTATCATCCAACAGTAATACATGGGATACCCCGGCGCCGTCACCTGGGGATGCGTCTCTCCCGGTGTGATTGCGGCAAAGCTGCCGTCCGCGATTTTATAAGCATTTTCCCCGATAAAGCAAGCGCCAAAACCCTCCTCCCGCTGAAAACGATAGTAGTATACCTCCGGCTGGGGATGGGAATGAGGCGTGTAGCTGGACCAGCTTCCCTGATGATTAATCACCTCGCCGTTTACCATGTTGGAGTAAGGCGCGTTCTCATAGTCAAACACCGTGCGCACGGTACGAACCATACGATCCTCGCAGAGTCCGAAGCCAAAGGTTTCATCCCGGCAGGTATCCGGCGTGTAAAAGACCGAATCAAATTCTCTCTCATTGGCCGTCTTCTGTACCAGCAGCTCGCTGTCCGCCCCGGCCTTCACAGTGATCCTTTTTCCCCTGCACACATGGAGACAATAGGGGCCTTCCTTTATAAAATCCTCCCTGTGCCCTTCTGCCGCCCGGCCTTCCCACTCGTAGGTGACATTGCCCAGCACCAGCAGCGCCGCCGTCTCTTCCCCGTCCGAGAAAAATTCTCTTGTCTCCCCTGCCGTCATCCGATAGACGGCGATATCCATCATCATGTCATTTTCCGCATCCCCTGCAGACGTCAGCCGCTTCACGCCGCTCCCGTCATACTCAGGGTACCCGAACTGTTTGCTCATACGGTTTCTTCCAGGCGCCGGAACACTTCCGTGCGCCTGGCCCTCCTTCCCTTCTCTCTGTCAAAGCCGTTTCCCGGCATTTTGTTAAAACCGATTCTCTGCTTTTTAAAACTGTATTTCAGACAGCTTCACGGGCCTGTGCTCTTCCACGGACTTCTTTGCCGCGACGCCCATCAGAACCGGTTTCAGACCGTCCATAACTCCCAGAGGCGTCTCCGTATCCTTCTCAATGGCCTCCACGAACAACCTGACCTCCCTGGAAAAGGACTCCATATATCTCTCCAGGAAGAAATACAGCGGCTTCTCCCCGGTGATGCCTTCCGCGCTGCTTAAAACAGCGGAAGAGGCCGTATCATTTGCCGTGGCCACCATTCCCTTTGAACCGAATACCTCCGCCCGCTGGTCGTAGCCGTACACAGCCTTCCTGGAATTGTCAATTACCGCAATGGCCCCGTTTTCCATCTTCAGGGTGATGACCGCAGTATCCACATCCCCCGCCTCTTCGATTGCCGGATCCACCAGAACCGCAGACTGTACATAAATCTCCTCTGCATCGCATCCTGCCAGATAGCGCACCATGTCAAAATCATGGATAGTCATATCCAGGAACATGCCCCCTGAAACTGCCGCATACTCCGCAGAAGGAGGCTCCGGATCTCTGGACGTAATTTTAATAATATGGGGATCTCCGATTTTTCCTGCGGTTATGGCATTTTTCACCGCTTCAAAATTGTGGTCGAAGCGCCGGTTAAAGCCAACCTGGTACTTCAGCCTGCTTCCCTCCAGAGCCTTCACCACCTCCTTAATCTTCCCAAGGTCATGATCGATGGGCTTTTCACAGAACACATGCTTACCCGCCTGAATGGCCTCAATGGAAATGGGTGAATGGGTATTGGTGGAAGAACAAATCATGACCGCGTCAATTTCAGGATCATTCAGGATTTCATGATAGTCCTTTACAGTCTGCTCCACCCCCAGGGACTTTGCCCACGCCGCGGTTTCCTCCGTCATAAACGGATCTGCCAGCGTCTTGATTTTTGCGTTTTTTATGTGCAGGCAGATACTTTCCGTATGTACCTTTCCGATTCTTCCTGCACCGATTACACCAAATGTTACCATGCTTATTTCCCTCCATTCTGAATTTTGCCGTCCAAATGTATGCGAAGAATGCCCGCACAAAGAGGCGGCTGCGTCCCCTCCCGGGCATTCTTCCATGTGCATAGGTTCCGCGAAGCGGAGCCGTAGATTTTCTTAGCGAGCGTTCTTTGAGCGCTTAGAAAATCTTTGCACATTAGATACCTGCATGTTCTTTTATGTACTTCCTCGCCTTCAGCGCGTACTCAAAGGGATTTGCCTTTGCGGGATCCTGTTCCGCCTCCACCAGCATATATCCCTCATATTGATTCTCCGACAGCACCCTGAAAACAGAATCAAAATCAATACAGCCGTCCCCCGGAACCGTAAACGCTCCCTGCCTTACTCCCTCCAGAAAGCTTAAGTGCTCCGCCTTCACCCGCTCCACCACCTCCGGGCGGATATCCTTTAAATGTACATGCTTAATCCGGCTCACATATTTTTTTACCAGCTCCACGGGATCCTCTCCGCAGTAGGCAAAGTGGCCGGTGTCAAAGAGCAGGCTCACATACTCCGGATCCGTACCCTCCAGCATTCTGTCCGTCTCCGCTGCAGTCTGCACCACTGTGCCCATATGGTGATGGAAGGTAAGGGCAAGCCCCCTTTCCTTCGCCGCTTTTCCCAGCCTGTTCAGACCTGTGCAGAGAAGCTCCCACTCCTCCTCATTCATGCTATGCTTTTGCTCGAATACAGGGACGTCCTGCATTCCCTGGATGCTGTATGACTGCTCGGACACTCCTATCACCTTAGCCCCCAGAGCCTTTAAGAACTCCACCTTTTCCAGAAAAGGCTTTTCCGTCTCCTCATAGGGCCTGGAAATCAGGAAGGTGGAAAACCAGCAGTTGCAGATTTCCAGCCCCCGCAGATCCAGCGCCTTTTTCAGGACGTTTACATCCGTGGGATATTTGTTGCCGATTTCAGAACCGCTGTATCCCGCCAGCGCCATCTCGCTGATGCACTGCTCGAAGGTATTCTCCTTCCCCAAATCCGGCAAATCATCATTGGTCCATGCAATGGGTGCGATCCCAAGCTTCACTTTACCGTTTTCAAACATGCTTTTCCTCTTTTCCGCGCCTTGCGCTTATTCTATTCCGCTCTCACTATACTCCCCTGTCCGCAGGCCTGAAGCCTTCCTGTCTCCCTGCGGCGCGCCCCATATCACTTCCGACATTTACCCGGCCCTCTCAGAACAGCCCCGCCTGCTTCCGACACTCCCGAACCGTTCAGGAAAGTTCTGAGCAAAGTGCTTCCTCAATACCTCCTTGCCTTTTCCCTGCCCTCCAACACACGGGCATAAGCCGCCCGGCCCTCCGGCTTCTCCGATACCGCTGCAGTTCCCACATTCCACCAGGAGCCATAGCCGTCTGTCATAGTCTTGGGCAGTACCTTGATGTCTATCAGAGTGGATACCTTCTGCTTTTCCGCATCCTTCAGGGCTGCCTCCAGCTCCTCCGGAGTGTGTACCGTATAGCCTTTTGCGCCGTACCCCTCCGCAACCTTTGCAAAATCAATGGGAATCAGGCCCCCCTGCAGTTCCCCGCTGTCATCCCGATACCGAAACTCCGTAGCAAGATTGCCCACGCCGTTTGACATCTGCAGATTGTTAATGCACCCAAAGCCGCAGTTATCAAACAGCAGCAGGTTAATCTTCTTCCCCTCCTGAAGAGAAGTAATGAACTCACTGTGCAGCATGAGGAAACTGCCATCCCCCAGCATGGCATAGACCTCCCGTTCCGGCTCCGCCAGCTTGCATCCAAGGGCTGCCGCCGCCTCATAGCCCATGCAGGAATATCCGTACTCCATGTGGTAGGAATCCTTTTCCTCCGTAGTCCACATACGCTGAAGGTCTCCCGGCAGGGAACCCGCCGCGCCGGTGACAATGGCGTCCTTCGGAATCACCTCTCTCACCTTGGCCACCGCAGCCGTCTGGGTCAGTGTGCTGCCCGTCAGGAGCGCAAACTCCCGGATGGAGCTTTCATTCCGGGCGCTGATTAGAGGTTCAAAATCATCGCCGTAGGCATACGCCGCCAGACGCTCCATCTCATTCTCCCAGCCCTGCTTTGCCCTGCTGATTTCCTCCGTATAGCCGCTTCTGTAGCCTGCCGCCTTCAGCTCCCGGGACAGGGCCTCCAGGGTGACCCTTGCGTCTCCGATGACGCTTACCCCGTCCATCTTATAAGCATGGAACCGGGACACATTCACGGTGACAAATTTCACCTCCGGGTTGCTGTACTGAGATTTGGAGCCTGTGGTGAAGTCCGTCAACCTTGTGCCAACCGCCAGCACCACATCCGCCAAGGCAGCAATCTCATTGGCCGCAGAGTTACCCGTAACGCCCACCCCTCCCAGATTATAGGGAGAAGAGCCTGCACAGGCGCTTTTACCTGCCTGGGTCTCCGCAAAGGGAATATTGAAATCACTGCAGAACTGCTCCAGTGTCTTTCCCGCCTCGGAATATCTGACGCCGCCTCCGCAAAGCACCAGCGGGCGCCTGCAGTTTTTCAGAATTTCCACTGCGTCCGCAAGCTCCTCCTCCGCAGGAACGGCTCTGGTAATCTTATGCACTCTCTTTTCAAAGAAGGAATCCGGATAGTCATAAGCATCCCCCTCCACATCCTGGCTTAAGGCAATGCATACCGCGCCTGTCTCCGCCGGGTCTGTCAGTACCCGCATGGCCTGTATCATGGAACTCATCAGCTGCTCCGGCCTGACTATCCTGTCCCAGTATTTGCACACCGGGCGGAACGCGTCGTTTGTGGTAACGGACGGCGCGCAGCTCTGTTCCAGCTGCTGCAGCACGGGATCCGGCTGCCTGTTGGCAAAGGTATCCCCCGGCAGAAGCAGCAGAGGAATATTATTCACCGTGGCGCAGGCCGCAGCCGTCACCATGTTGGCAGCCCCCGGCCCGATAGAAGACGCGCAGGCTATGATACGCTTCCTGTTATTCTGCTTGGCAAAGGCTGCAGCCGCATGGGCCATCCCCTGCTCGTTCCTTCCCTGGAACACCTTCAGCCTCCCCGGATTCTCATCCAGGGCCTGGCCAAGCCCTACTACGATTCCATGCCCGAAGATGGTAAATACCCCTTCCACAAACTTTGTTTCCACGCCGTCCCGCAGCACATACTGGTTATCCAGAAATTTTACCAGTGCCTGGGCCACTGTCATATGCGTTGTTTTCATTACATGCCTCCTCTCCGATTGTCGATTCTCACCCTCTGGCTGCCATTTCGCCGTATTTTTCCTTACTGTCCCGTATGAATTTCTTTACCTGCTCAGGACCCGGCAGATCGTCGGAGCAGGAGTGGCTTGCCACCATCATGGAGGCCTCGGCGCTGCCGAACTCCAGACAGTCTATCATTTCCCAGCCCTGGTACAGGCCGTAAAGAAAGCCTGCGGCGTATCCGTCCCCGCCTCCGAAGGATTTCAGGCAGTCCACGGGAAAGGGTTTGATGGAAAAGCTCTTTCCGTCCTTTGTGTAGGCGGTGGAGCCTTCCTTTCCATGCTTGATAACCAGGATTTTCGCGCTTTTCGACATCCAGTAATCCGCCGTCTCCCTGTCGCTCCTGCCCGGACAGATTAACCTTTCGGTCAGATCAAATTCCTCTCTGGAGCCTAAAATAATATCCGCTTCCCCGGCCACCATGGAATAATAAACGGAAATTTCATCCCGGTTCTTCCAGTTGTACTCCCGGTAATCAATGTCAAAAATCAGCTTCGTATTGTTTCTTTTCGCAAGCATCACTGCCTTCAGCGCCGCCTCCCTGGAGGGACTCTCCGCCAGAGAGGTGCCTGAAATCAGCAGCGCCTTTGTATTTTTTATATACTCCTCGTCAATGTCGTCCACGCAGAGCTGCAGATCCGCTATGCAGTTGCGGTACATCAATATGCGGCTCTCCTCCGGCGAAAGAATTTCCGTAAAGGTAAGGCCGATCTTTTCCCCGTTGGTGCATCTGCGGATACGGGAGGTGTCAATGCCCTCCCTTTCAAAATAATGGGTTACAAAATCCCCGAACTGGTCGTCGGAAACCCGGGCAAAAAATCCCGTCTTCATGCCGTGCCTGCGCACCCCCACCGCAATATTGGCAGGGGATCCTCCCAGGTATTTCTTAAAGGTGGTACACTCCTCCAGAGGGTGAAAATAGTCCACCGGGTTGAAATCCACGGCAATTCTTCCCAACAGCACCAAATCCATCGGTCTGCCTTCGTCAAACTCAATATACTGCATATTCTCTTCTCTGCCTCCCGCTGAAATTTATTCTACCTGCGCGGTTGCAATCCAATGGTCTGTCTGCACGCAATTTATTGCAATGCAGACGGACTGTTGAATTAGCAGCCCACTCCCAAATGAGCAAAACGCACCTGCGTCTATTTATAAAGACTTTCGTAAATTACCCGCACGTCCTCCGGACCGATTTTCTTTCTCGTGTTGGAGGGACTGCCGCTTGCCATGGCGTCCTCGGTCATTTTCTCAATGACGTTTACATAGCTTTCCCTGTCAATGCCGTATTCCTGCAGCGTGGGAATCTCACAGGTTCTGCATATGTCCGCCACTGCCCCCAAAAAGCTTTCACCGGCCTCCCTGTCTCCGGCCCCTGCTGCCGCCACGCCTATCTCCCTGCCCAGCCGTCCGAAGCGATCGTAAGCGCCGTCCAGCACATAGGAAAGACATTTTTCCAGAAGCATGGCATTGGAAATGCCGTGCGGTACATGGAACAGCGCGCCGATAGGCCGGCTCATGCCGTGAACGATTGTCACTGAGGCATTGTTAAAGGCAATGCCCGCCTCCAGAGCCGCCAGAGACATTTCCTCCCTGGCCTGCACGTTACCGCCGTTGCGGAAGGCCTCCGGCAGCCAGGTAAAAATCCGTTTCACCGCGGACAATGCAAATACATCCGACAGGGGCTGCGCTTTTGCGGAGGTATAAGACTCCACCGCATGGGTCAGGGCGTCCAGTCCGGTAGCCGCCGTAATGGCGGGGGGTGCAGTCACGGTAAACTGCGGGTCGATGACCGCCAGCGTGGGCATCAGCACCGCTCCCTTCAGCAGCATCTTAATATCCCGCTTCGTATCCGTTATGATGGTAAACTGAGTGGCCTCGGAACCGGTGCCCGCCGTGGTGGGCACCGCCACCATGGGCGGCGTGGGCTTCTCAATCACCTTTCCCAGATAGTCCGTGATAAGGCCGCCGTTTCCCACCAGGGCGCCGATTGCCTTCATGGAATCAATGGGGCTTCCGCCGCCCAAGGCTGCCAGGAAATCACAGCCCTCCTTCTGATACAGTGCAAGCCCTTCCGCGATCATGGCGTCCGTAGGCTCTCCCGATATGCCGGAATATACCGCATAGGAAATGCCGCAGTTTTTCAGGGCTTCCTCCACATGGGCCAGATTTCCCAGGCGAATCATCACCTCATCCGTAACCACCAGGGCCTTTTTCCCGAGTCCCTTAAGGCTCTCCTCCGCCTGCTTCAGCGCTCCCGCGCCGCTGATGATCTGTTTTGGCATGATAAATGAACTGCTCATATACAACCTCCGTTTCTATCGTCATTTCTATTATCATTTCTATTATCATTTCTATTATCACTTCTATTGCCGTCACTCAGGCTTTCCGCAATTTTATGCTTCCACTCCGTGATCCGCTTCACAATCAATCCGTCCAGCTCTGTCCAGGGCATCAGAATATCCCGGCCATCCGATTCCCTGTCCGTAAATTCCCAGGTGGGTACAAAGGCATGATTCTCCCGGATGTACCGCTCCGCCTTCCTGTCAAAGGCCTCATCCGTGGACAGCCTCCCCGCAAACATGGGAGCAATGAGAAGTCCGTCCCTGCCCGCATATTCCCCGCAGCAAATGTCCCTGTGGGGAAACAGCTGAAAGTAATGAGGCTTCGGCATAAAGGCATGCTTTCCCGGCTGGACATACAGAATCACATGGGTTCCTTCAAACTCCGTCTCCCCTTCTATATAGTTATTCAGAAATTTGCCGTGAAAGCTGCCCAGAATGCCGTTGACTTTGCCCTTATCATCCAGCTTTATAAACACATGCTCCAGATCATACAGATGCTGAATGTCAAAGTCATAATAATAAGCGTATTCTATCACCGTCTCCCCCGGTTCCGGTTCAAGCTGCAGCCTGCAGGAGGGGCTTCTGAATATTGTGTCCGCGGTATGCGCACTGCGGGTCTCATCTGCCGCGGAGCGTATTTTCGCCGGACGAGCAATGTCCGCCCTATATACCGTGTACCCTATGGCCTCCGGGCTGTATGGCTCCGCCCTGTCATATCGCAGGCGGGGAAGATACTTTTCCGCCTGCTCCCGTTCCGTCTCCGATTCTCTCATCCCTTTGTGTACAGGCTCCTCTTATTCCGAATCTCAATGGTGTGGTCGAAGGATGTATAATCTGTCAGATACAGCGTGGCCGCCCCCGGCGTTTTGGCCTCGCTGTCCTCCTTGCCCTCGGTGAAATGATGCTCACCGAAACAGGGACCTACAACCAGGGCGTCGTTTTCGTTTCCAACCTCCGTATACCCCTTCTTTAACACAATGACCTCGCTGCCGGTCAGGGGCATATCCGCATATTCGTTTGTCAGCAGGCTGACGCCTGAGAAGGCCAGTTCGATTCTCCAGGGCGCTCCCTCCACGCCGGAGGTTCTGACCCGAACGTCCACACCGTTCTCCACTTCCTTCACCCAGACGTCAATCTGCATGTCAGGCCCCGTCTTTTTATCCCGGGAGGCATTGTCCATCTTCCACCAGTCGCTTGTTTCCGGCTTTTCCGCAAAGGGCAGATAATACCAGCCCCGCATGGTCTGGGACAGATGATATTCCCCCTCGGACAGCCTCTCCATCTTCTCACTCTTAAAGGCTCTGTGTTCACAGAAGCTTCCGGCCACCTTCATCTCCAGCTTCATGGTACCGTTGTGGAAATAGAAGAAATTGGACTTGCCCCCCAGCACCGTATAGGTAAACCGGCCCTGCTGCCCTCTGGCAATTTCCGACTCCCGATAATAGCTGCGAAAATCCGGCCGGACATAACAGCCCTCATACTCCAGCTTCCGGTACTCCGGATGCAGCATGAACCAGATCAGGAAATCAGGAGAGGTGATATGCTTTCTGTCCACCATCTCAAAAATGGTATTGCACATCTGCAGAAATTCGGGGATATTGTACTTCATCCCCATATTCAGATACTCCATGTAATAATCCTTGGGATATATCAGCCTGTCCTTGTCAAACCGGGTGGAGTTGGCGGTAAACACGCTCTCATCCGGCTCCCAGTAGGTCAGCATCATTTTCAGATTGCGGACTGCGTTCTGCTCATAGGAAGGATCTCCCGTGGCTTCGGACAGCATAATCATAGCGTCATTGTTCACCCGGTTGTAATTGCCCGCAGACTTTTCGGCGAACTCGCCGTCCCCGTTGCAGTCGATCCCCTCGTTCAGATAGGAATACGCCGCCTTCTCCATCTCCTTACAGTCAAAGAGTCTGCCGCAGGTCATCAGCACCGAAGCGATGGCCCAGCGATGATTCGGCGTATGGAAGCCGCCCTCCAGCATACCCTTAGCGCCTTCCCTTACAATGGTTTCCACCTGCTCCAGAATCTGTCTCTCCCCCCGGGACAGGCAGTTCTCTTCCGGAATTTTCACAGCCCTTAAACCGACGCCCGACGCTTTCTGCCCTTCTTCCGCCTCCGGCAGCTTTGCCCCTTCAGCCCTGCCCGCCAGATAGCGGTACACGGGAAGCAGCTTCTTGATACAGAAGGCTGTGTCCGGCGCAGAAAAAAAGTTACAGGTAATATAATCAAACAACCCGTTGTCATGCTGCACCCGCCGTATATAGTCCAGGCCCAGCAGGATGCTGTCCAACACCTTTTCATCATGGTAATAGATGGCGTCCTCATTGCAGTAGGCCGCCGTCATGGAGGCCACCCGGTAGATTGAAAATTTTGCCTGTACGATTCCCGTCCCGTCGGCAAATCCGCCATACCTGGGGCTCTCCTTATCCTGTATCTGGATCTGCAGGGATTTCTCCACCCTGTCCTGGGTATCCCGAATCATCTTCTGATAATGTTTTTCCATTTTTCCTCCCATCTGCCTGTATCAAGAGACAGGCTGCGCCTCAGCGGTACAAACCAATTCCACAGAGTCCGGCGTTCTTCAGTGTGAGATTAGAATTGTCTTGATTTCAAAGGCCCGAAAGTTCAATTCCAGCCTGCCGTCCCTTAACTCCAGCTCCCGCTCCGGCTCCTCCAGCATATTGCAGGCATAGACGTGTTTTACCTGCAGCAGCCCGTTCAGCGTCAACGTAGTAACCCCGGCACATCCTTTGGATTCATAGAGCCGCAGCACCACGCCCTTCTCACGGTCAAAAGCAGGTTTGCAGGTTTCCAGTACCACATGGCCCCCCTCTAACCGAAAGAAGGAAACCGCCTTCTCTGCCCCATCCGCTCCGAACCGCTGCCGGACGCCCTGAAAAAATTCTCTCTCCGTTTCAGCCTGTGTCCCGGCTTCCGTGGCCTCCACATTGAGTTCATAGGCCTCCTCCGTCACACGGCTGGCCGTAAAGGGTCCGGAAAAAGGCAATATTGAATAGGTGAAATGATGCACTCCCATATCCGCCGTCATATCCGGCAGCACAGGGGCCCGCAGCAGAGTCAGGGACAGCCTGCTGTCCTCCGCCGAAAGCCCGTATTTACAGTCATTCAGCACAGCAAAACCGTTCTCACCGTCGGTCAGCGCCGCATATTTGTGGTGACAGGTTTCATATAAATCCTGCTCATACCGCCTGGATTTATGGGTGGGACGTCTGATATATCCGAACTGGATTTCCTCCAGCACTTCCTTTGTGTACACCGTGGTGGGGAAATCCACCTTCAATATCCTGTGCCTTTCCCGCCAGTCAATCTCCGTCTCAAAATCAATCCGAGGACTGTCCATGGCCAGAAGTATCCGCTGGCGCGCCGTAAAATAAGGTTCCCGGTACTCAACCGTCACAATCAGGCTGCCGTCCGGCTCCCGCTCTGCGCCGGATACCCGTCCTCCGATTAAGTCTTCCTCCGCCTCTTCATACATCCGTCCCAGCTCCCAGGCGTCATAGGCCACGTTTACATCCCTGTACAGCTTCCAGTCGTTCAGGGGCTTCTCCGCATACTCATAGCCGCTGCCCCTGTGGGTGAGGCTTATGATACGTCCCTTTCCGTCAACCTCCGCCCGGTAATAGGCATTTTCAAACACAATCGTTTCCGCCGCCTGCATACCCGCTCCGACCCCGGGCATTACGCCGTCTCTCTCCGCCTCTTCCGGCACACCGTTTATGTCAGCCCCCGCCTTCAGGATCACATACCCGCAGGCCGGAAGCCGCAGACCTCTACGGCTGCGCTCCCAACTCAGGGAGTTAAATACTACTCCCCGGGAGTTAAAAATCACGCTCCGGGAGTGAGATGCCGCCTTCCCTATACCGGAATCGATTTTCTGAAGGTCTGAATCCGCCAGCTCCGCCAGCAGCTGCTTCGCCAGCAGACGGCTCTCCCGCTCCGTCTCTTCCAGGGCCTGCCGGGCCTCCTCATTGACCCGCTGTATGGAAGAGCCGGGGAGAATATCATGAAATTCCTGGATAAGCAGGGTCTTCCAGAGCCCCTCCAGCTTCTTTAACACCTGCTCCTCTTCGGAGGCGTCCCGATAACTTCCTGTCAGCCGCATCAGTCCCGCCAGATACTCCGCCTCCCGCAGGGCATATTCCGTCCTGCGGACGCCTCTCTTGATGGCCGCCTGGGCCGTATAGGTTCCCCGGTGCCAGGCCAGATACAGCTCTCCGTAATAAACATTCCGTATTTTTCCGGCCGCCAGTCTGTCAAAAAACGCGGCGGGACTTTCCATGGTACATCTGGGGGCTCCCTCCAAATCCCGGCAGCGCGCCGCCGTCTCCACCATGATTTCCGTAGGGCCGCCGCCGCCGTCACCGTAGCCGAAGGGGTAAAGGAAGCTGTCAATTTCCTGCTTCTGATTTCTGTCTTCCTCCCAGCGTCTCCGAAGCTCTCCTGCATTAAACACTGTATTATTCTTTTTAAAAATGTGGGACAGCACTCTGGTGCCGTCAATTCCCTCCCACCAGAATATATTATAGGGAAAAGGCTCGCTCTCCGGATCGCTGCGCAGCAGCTTCTGCGTAGCAAAATAAGGCACCCTGCAGCCTGCCATAATCTGGGGCAGCGCACCGGTAAAGCCAAAGGTATCCGGCAGCCATGCCACCCGGCTGTCCGCGCCGAACTCCTCCCGAAACCATCTTTTCCCCAGAACAAACTGCCTTATCAGGCTTTCTCCCCCCGCCAGGTTGGTGTCGCTCTCCACATATAATCCGCCCTCCGGCAGAAAACGGCCCTCCCCAGCCAACTCCTTCACCCGGGCATACAGATTCGGATAATACTCCTTTAAATCTTCCAGCACCGTGGGGGAACACAAAAGAAACTTATAATCCGGATAACGCTCCATCAGCTTTATCTGATTGGAATAGGTTCTGGCGGATTTGCGCTTTGTCTCCTCCCGGGTCCAGAGCCACGCCAGATCAATATGAGACTGGCCGAACACGGTATACGCCGGCACGGTGTCACTGTTATGCTTCTCCAGCAGGGGACGCAGAAGCTCTCCCGCTTTCCGTATACTGATACGCCTCCGGGGTTCCTCCGCCTCAAAGTCGGCAGTCAGCGTAAATTGCTGCAGGGCTTCCCCTATCTTCATGGTGCGCAGATCGCTGTCGGGCATTGCCTTCCACAGTTCATACAGGGTATGATAATCCGCATAAATGCGGAACAGTTCCTCATCCAGGATTCCGAAATGACTGCGGCCCACCACACACTGACGCTTCGGCGGCTCCGGCACGGGTATGGCGTCCCGGCTGAAAATACCGCCGCTCTCCGCCCTGACCCCATGCCCTGCATAAACCTCCGCGTAAATTTCAAAGTGCCCGCCGGGAACGGCCCTGTCCGTCAGTTCCACAAAAGCATGCTGCTTATCAATGGAGCCCGACTCCCGTCCGTTTACGAACACCAGCATCTCCGGCCCTGCACCGATATGAAGCATGATACGTTTTCCCGCCGCCTCGGCCGGCAGCGTCACCTCCGTGCGGAACCACCCGTACTCCCACTTTTCTCCCCAGGAGATCCCCTCCGGGAAGGGACGGAATTCCCTCTCTCCGGCCTGCGCCAGGGTCAACTGCTCTCTGGTGGTAAATCCGGAGAGCGGTGCTTCTCCTAACGGCGTATAAAGCCCTGCCGCAAAAGCTTCATCCCATATTTTCAAACGCTCGTCCCACTGCCTGCCTAATTTCATAACGCCTCCGCCTGCATTTCTCCGGCAGCTGTCCATTCACAGCTCTCCTGATTTTCAGCATCTCCCGATTTACGCCCTTCACCGCTTTACGCCCTTCACCGCTTTACGCCCTTCACTGCTTTACGCCCTTTGCCGCTTTACGCTTCCGCCGGGACTTCAGCACATGTTCCTGTACTCCATCAGAAACAGGATCGCCAAGGCCTGTCCGTAGGGCATGGGCTTCAGTTCAATTTCCTTATAAAAATTCTTCGTAGTACGTCCCATGGGAGTGCCATAGGACACCTGTCTTACCACGCCCTCCTCAGAGATGCAGTTCATAATGGGAGCCGCCGCTTTCCGCGCCGCCTCCAGGCAGGACTTATCCACCAGCCCGTCCTTCACCGCCTTTAAGACGCCATAGGCAAATCCGCAGGTGGCGCTGGCCTCCAGATAAGAATCCGGATCATCCACCAGAGTGTGCCACATACCGCCTTCATCCTGATATTTACACAAACTGTCAATCTGCCTTTTAAGCGTATTCACCAGCAGCCGCCGCACTGCGCCGCCGCAGCGGCTGATTGCAAGGAATTCCGGTATAGCCATGGTAATCCAGCAGTTTCCCCGGCCCCAGAAAGCCCCGGCAAAATTATGTTTCTCCTTAAAGGTCCACCCGTGATACCACAGCCCGCTTACCTTATCGCACAAATATTTCTGATGCAGCAGGAACTGGTACCCGGCTTCCTCCGTCATGCCCTCGTCTTCCAGAATGCGTCCCATGTTGGCCAGGAACAGTACCGTCATATACAGGGTATCGTCCCACAGCTCCTGCTCATTCACGGAGTCCGACGTCATGTGCTGAAAGCCGCCCTCCTCCGTCCTGGGAAAGGACTCCATAATCTGCCGTGCCGCCTCCACACAGGGCTGCATGTACTTTTCCTCCCCGGTATACTCCGCCAGAAAGGACATAGCCAGATAGGGAGCCGCCGTATTTACGTTTAAGGACGGAAAACCGATTTCAATCTGCCTGTCATAATATTTTTTCAGGGTTTCCAGACAGCCTTCCCTTTTTTCATAATAAAACAACTTCCACAATCCGTACAGCCCCACCCCCTGGGTCCACTCCCAGTACTTATATCTGGAAATATCGTCCCCTGCCAGATTGTGGCTCTGCATATTTTTCAGGAAGGTATCGTCCGGCTCATAGAGAATGCGGGAAAAGGAACTCACCAGCTTGTCAATTTTAGCGTTGACGTCCCTGATTATCTCCTTCTTTGCCCGGCACTTCTCCTCCAGATCATCGATCAGCTTTTTAAGCTCCCGGGGGGTCTTTACCGTATAATCCGGCTGCCAGTCCGGCTCCTCCGCCCGGTGGAAATATCTGGGGGACCAGTCCAGCCATACGGAAGTAATGCCATAGCGGTTTGCTCCCGCCACATCCTTTTTCAGGTTGTTGCCAATCATGACAATGAAGGGCTTGTCGGCTTCCTTTAAGCCCATCTTTTCCATGGCAGTGTCAAACATGGACCGGGCCGGCTTCTGTTCTCCCACTGCCTCAGACACAATCCACTCTTCAAAGCAATAGCCCAGACCGTTCTTTCTATATACATTCTGAAAGGATTCCCACTCGCCGTCCGCCACCAGGGCAATGCGGTAGCCCTCCTCCTTCAGCTGCTTTAAGACTTCTCCCGCCCCCGGAATAAACCCGGCCTCCGTGACAATTCCCCGCTCATCATATATCTGGGTGCTTTCATCAATGATGGTGTCCCCGCTGTCCGTGAATATTATCAGATTTTTGTTCATAATCCATCTTCACCTCCGCTATAATTAAAAGATTACCAGAGGTTGACTGTAATTTCCACGCATCTCTTGCTTTTTCCCGTGTATATATCGCGTATTTTGCTTTTTAAATTCTTGATTTATTTGTTCTTTGCCTAGTTTTAACGAAATTATTTCATTGATTTTGTGCATTTTATACAGTGTGCAAAAAAATAAAACGCAAATTTCACACAAAAGTGTTGATTTTTGAATTTACAGTTGCTATACTACTGTCACAGGGGAACACATTGGCATTATTAAAATCAACGTTTCCAAAATTCATTAAGGAGGATTATTTATGAAGAAAAGACTTATCGCCCTGCTTTTAGCGGGCACAATGGCCCTTTCTCTGGCTGCCTGCGGCGGCGATTCCGGCAACGGCTCCGACAGCGCACCGTCCGGTTCCGACAGCGGCACTCAGCAGTCAGACCAGGGTGGCTCCACACCGGACGCAGGTACTTCGGACGTCACTGCCCCCCCCGCTGAGGTGGAAGGCTTTGGCGAGGCTCCCATGCTTGCCGACCTGGTAAGCGCAGGAACGCTTCCCGCGGTGGAGGACAGACTTCCCGTGGAGGATGATATTTTTGTAGAGCAGACCGACGCAACAGGCGCCCCCCTGGCAATCGGCACCTACGGCGGCGTCATCAACCTTGGGGGCGCAGGCGGCAGCTGGGGTCTGTCCAGACCTGTTATGGAGAGCATCATTCATTTCAATTCAGACGGCACTTACTACGCAAACGTCATCAAGGACTTTGAGCACAATGACGATTACACCGTATGGACCTTCCACTTAAGAGAAGGCATGAAGTGGTCCGACGGCGATGATTTCAATGCAGATGACATTACCTTCTGGTATTATATGTGCCATCTCACCAACTACGACACCAAGAAGAGCTGGGCAGCCTTAAAGGAAACCGTGAACGGCGAAGACGCATGGGCAAATCTGGAAAAGGTTGACGATTACACCGTGACCTGGACCTTCGTAAACCCCAAGTTCCCTGCCGACTTTATCGAAAACGGCGATTTCAAGTGGTGCTGGGCTCCTTCCCATTATCTGCTTGACATGATCCCCGACTCCATTTATGTGGAGAACCCCTACTGGGAGAAGACCGGTTTAAGCGATGAGCAGGTTCTGCTGAACGCGCAGGCAAAGGGCATTGACGCCGCTACCGTCAGCGACCTGGGCAAGGCCATCTCCTACTACTGGTGGAACGAGGACGGCATTCCCAACCTGAACTCCTATGTATTATCCACAAAGGAAGGCAACAATTCCAGGGATGCACAGCTCTGCATCATGGAGCGCAACCCCTACTTCTGGAAGGTTGACGCTGCAGGCAACCAGCTTCCCTACTGTGACGAGATCCACTTTAACGCTACCTCTGAGGACGGACAGGATCAGCTGATGTTCCGCTCCGGCGAGCTGGACATCATCGGCGTGCCCATGCAGGATATCGCTTCCCTGATGGCTGACCTTGGCGACACGGCTCAGCTCCGTACCTTTGCCGGTACAGACTGGGGTTCCTATCAGATCACCTTTAACTACACCTGCAGTGATGCAAATTACGCAGAACTTTTCAATAACATCAAGTTCCGTCAGGCAATTTCCATCTGTGTGGACCGGGAACAGGTTTCCGGCCTCCTTTCCGAGGGCTTCCTGGAGCCCGGCCAGTGCGCTCCCCAGGAGGGCAACTTCGGCTATGATGCTGAGTGGGAGACAAAGTGGACGGAGTACGACGTGGATGCTGCCAAGGCTCTTCTGGAAGAGTGCGGCCTGGTGATGGGCAGCGACGGCTTCTATGATTTTGCCGACGGCAGTGATTTCCTTCTTACGATCTATACCTACACGGATTCCGGCGCAGATGCTGCATATCCGGTTTTGGAGCAGTACTACAATAATGCGGGCATCAAGTGTGCCACAAAGGATATCGAAGTATCCGCATTCGACACAGAGATCGACAACAACAACTGGTATGCGGTACTTGGACCTCACACTCCTATCGGCGGCGTTTCCTTAAAATCCAGAGTAGCGCCCTTCGTTCCCATCGCTCAGGCGGCTGAATGGTACGGCGATTTCGGCACCTACTACGGGACAAACGGCGCACAGGGTGTTGCTCCCGAAGGCGATATGGCGAAGCTGGTAGAGGTTTACGAGAAGTGGAACGCTACTCCCGACCCCGATGAAAGAGACCAGTATACTCTGGATATCTATGCACTCCACAAGGAAAACCTCTGGACCATCGCATACCTGAAAATAGCCGGTAATTATAACCTGATCAGTTCCAAGATTCAGAACCATCCTGAACTTCTGGTATGGGATGACCTGTATCAGTATCAGAACCTTGTCCACTACTGGACACTGTTCAAGACAGAGTAAACCTCCGGAGGCGGGGAACCCGGTTTCCCGCCTCCTTTTTTTAAGAAAGGGAATTTCTATGGAAGAAAAAAACGTTCCGAAGAAAACCCTGATGCAGTCTGTGGGTGATTTCTTTAAAAAGGATCTGGTCCAGTACATCGTAAAACGCGTTCTGATGTTCATCCCCACACTGCTTTTGATCTCAGTTTTGGTTTTCTTCGTCATTCAACTGCCTCCCGGCGACTATGTGTCCGCTCACATCGCGGCGCTGGCGGCGGAGGGGGAATTCGTGGATGCGGATTACGCGGCGTCCCTTCGCGCGGATTACGGGCTGGATCTGCCCGTCTATCAGCAGTACTTCAAATGGATCAAGGATATTATCTGGACTCCCACAGATTCCACCTATTACAGGCTGTACGGCTCGCATCACAATTGGAAATACTCCTTTGCCTACGGACGGGACGTGTGGGACGTGGTAAATGACCGGCTGGGACTCACCATAGCGGTCACGGCGATCATTATGCTGTTCCAGTACCTGGTATCCCTCCCCATTGCAGTCTACGCCTCCACCCACCAGTATTCCGTGGGGGACTATATCTCCTCCGTCATCGGTTTCCTGGGGGCGGCAATCCCCAACTTCATCCTGGCCATCGTGCTGATGTATCTGTCCTATAAATGGACGGGAAATGCAAACGTGGGACTTTTCTCCCAGGAGATGCTGCAAAACGGCATTCACTTTTATAATTTCGGAGAATTTTTAAAACGAATGATCATCCCCATCATCGTCATCGGCACCAGCGGCACCTGCGGCATCATCCGTTCCGTGCGGGCCCAGATGCTGGATGAGGTTGCAAAACAGTATACCCTGACGGCAAGGGCAAAGGGTGTGCCGGAGCGGACCATTACCATGAAATACTGCTTCCGGGCAGCCATTAACCCCACCGTTTCCGGACTGGGCGGCGTTCTCTCAAGCCTGTTCTCCGGCTCCACGGTAACTGCCATGGTGCTGAATATGCAGATACAGGGACCCGTACTTTTTAAGGCTCTTCAGGCTCAGGATATGTACCTGGCAGGCGCCATCGTAATGGTGCAGGCTGTTCTGGTGGTCATCGGCGTCCTGTTCTCCGATATTGCCCTGGCGTTCCTCGATCCGAGAATCCGTTATTCAGGAGGTGGCAGATAATGTGGAAAAAGAAGCAGACTCAAAAAACAAATGACGAATATTATCTTGCCTCACAGTGGACCCTGATGGGCAGAAAGCTGAAAAAGCATAAGCTGGCAAAGCTGTCCATGCTGATTCTCCTGATCTTATACCTGGGAGCATTGTTTGCGGACTTCCTGGCGCCCTATTCTCTGGACGAATTTGACGCCCTGTACAAGGACAGCGCCCCCTCCAAAATCCACTGGACCTATGAGGGAGAATTTATCGGCCCCCATGTATACAAGCTGGAAAAAACCATTGACCGGACGGACTTTTCCGTAAAGATCACAGAGGATACCTCTGAATACTACAAAATCAAATTTTTCGTCCACGGATCGGAATATAAGCTTCTGGGGCTGATTCCCTGCGACCTTCATCTCTTCGGCGTGAGCGATGGCAGCAACGGCGGAACCGGCGCAAAGGTTATGCTCTTTGGCACAGACTCCCTGGGACGGGATATTTTCTCCCGCATTCTTCTGGGAAGCAGGATTTCCCTTACCATTCCCTTTGCCAGCGCCATTATCAGCTTTTTCCTGGGCGTTACCATCGGTTCCATCTCCGGATACTTCGGAGGAGCGGTGGATATTGTCATTCAGAGAATCATTGAAGTGATTGGCGCGGTTCCTCAGATTCCTCTCTGGATGGCCCTTTCCGCGGCAATCCCTCCGGGAATCTCCACCGTAAAGATGTACCTGTACATAACCATCATTCTTTCCTTTATCAACTGGACCGGCATGGCCCGGGTGGTGCGCGGAAAGTTCCTTTCTCTCAAGAATGAGGATTATGTGATGGCGGCAAGGCTTTCCGGCGTATCCACCTGGAAAATCATATGGAAGCACCTGGTTCCGGGCTTTATGAGTTACCTTATCGTTTCCATCACTCTCGGTATTCCGGGATCCATTGTGGGCGAGACCTCCATGTCCTACTTAGGCCTTGGCATCAAGTCTCCCGCGACCAGCTGGGGGGTACTGCTCCAGGAGGCAAGCTCCGTCACCGACGTTGCAAGCCATCCCCACAAGCTGATACCCATTATCTTCGTGACAGTCGCAGTGCTTGCGTTCAACTTCCTGGGCGACGGAATCCGCGATGCTGCAGACCCGTACAAGTAAAAGAATGAGAGGTGGAAAATGAACAAAGATAATATTCTTGAAGTCAAAGACCTCCATGTTGACATCCATATGACGGAGGGACTTCTGACAGCCGTCCGGGGCGTAAACTTTGAAATGAAAAAAGGCGAGACCTTAGGGCTGGTGGGCGAGTCCGGCTGCGGCAAATCCCTGACCTGTAAGGCAATCCTGGGGATTAACGATAAAAAATGCGTACCCGGCGGACAGATTTTATTTGACTCGGAAGGCCTGGGTCAGATAGATCTGTTGTCTCTGGACCAGAAGGGTCCGGAAATCCGTTCCATCCGGGGCAAGGAAATCTCCATGATTTTCCAGGAGCCCATGGTTGCCTTTTCTCCCATGTATACCATCGGCAACCAGATTAACGAAGCCACAAGGCTCCATATTACAAAGGACAAGAAGAAATCAAAGGAAATCTCCATGGAGGTAATGCGCAAGGTGGGCATTGCCAACGTGGAAAAACGCTACAACCAGTACCCCCATGAGTTCTCCGGCGGTATGCTGCAGCGTGCCCTGATCGCCATGGCCCTGGTATGTAATCCGAAGATGCTGATTGCCGACGAGCCTACCACTGCTCTTGATGTGACTATTCAGGCACAGATTCTGGAGCTGATGAAGGAGCTTCAGAAGGACTTTAACATGGCAATCCTTTTCATCACCCATGACCTGGGCGTAGTTGCCAAAATGTGCGACAGGGTGGCCGTCATGTACCTTGGCAAAATAGTAGAAAGCGCGGACGCCTCAGAGATTTACGCAAATCCTCAGCACCCCTATACAAGGGGGTTGATCGGATCCGTCCATAAGATTGGATCCAAAAAGGAGGAAAGGCTGTTCTCCATCGAGGGAACCGTTCCTCTTGCCATGAACCTGCCCAAGGCCTGCGGCTTCTACGACCGCTGCGACGTCCGCATTGAAGGCCTCTGCAACAGGGCGGAGCCGGAGCTGACGGAAATTGCTCCCGGACATAAAATTGCCTGCTTTAACTGCCCTCATGAGGCCTGCAGGGCCCAGCGGGCAAAGGTGGAGGCTATCCTGAACAAAGAGGAGGCTGGCAAAGCATGAATAAAGACAATATTATGGAAGTCAAGGGACTGCACAAGCGTTTTACCTCCAAGGGCGTCACGGTAAAGGCGGTAACCGACGTC
This sequence comes from Acetatifactor muris, assembly GCA_023664365.1. Classification (GTDB taxonomy): domain Bacteria; phylum Bacillota; class Clostridia; order Lachnospirales; family Lachnospiraceae; genus Acetatifactor; species Acetatifactor muris_B. The sequence continues at coordinate 52,895 of JAMPFR010000006.1, forward strand.
AGCTTCAGTGTAAAGCCCGGTGAAACCATAGGCATCGTAGGGGAATCCGGCTGCGGCAAGACAACGCTGGGCCGCTGTATCGTCCGGGCCTATAACGCCTCCGAGGGCGAAGTTTTCTATCGCACAAAGAGCGGTGAGGAAGTGGACTTCTTAAAAGTGGACAAAAAGAAAATGAAGGAGATTCGTAAGGAAATCCAGATGATCTTCCAGGATCCTTACTCCTCTCTTGACCCGCGCATGACGGTTCTGGACATTATCAAGGAACCCCTGAAGGCCAATTTTCCCAAGATGTCCAAGGATGAAATGGATCAGCGGGCAAAGGCCATGGCGGAAAAGGTGGGCTTAAACCCCATGTACCTGATGCGTTATCCCCACGCTTTCTCCGGCGGACAGCGCCAGCGTATCGGCATTGCCCGTGCGCTGGTCATCGAGCCCCAGATCATCGTCTGCGACGAGGCTGTTTCCGCCCTGGACGTATCCATCCAGGCACAGGTCATCAATCTGCTGCGGGATTTGCAGAAGGAGCTGAAGCTGACCTATCTGTTTATCAGCCATGACCTTTCGGTGGTGGAGCATATTTCAGACAAGGTGGGCGTTATGTATCTGGGACGTATGGTGGAATTTGCTCCGGCGGAGACCATGTTTGAAAAGCCCATGCACCCTTATACGGAGGCGCTGCTTTCCGCGGTGCCCGTGGCGGATCCCACCATTCAAATGGATCGTATTCCGCTGAAGGGTGAAATACCCAATCCCGCCAACCCGCCAAGCGGCTGCTATTTCCACGAAAGATGCCATTACTGCATCGATAAGTGTAAGACGGATTCGCCGGAGCTTGCAGAAATGCCCGACGGAAGGCTCTGCGCCTGCCACAGGGCAAAAGAGCTGAATCTGCGGGGCTTTACCTACGACGAAAGCACAAAGGCACAGCCCCGGGCCGACTGACAAAACACAATGGCGTATGCTGCCGCCCGGCAGCATACGCCATTTCTTCTCTCTGCCGTATTGCATTTTGCTTCTTTGTCACATATAATTGAATTGTTACCGAACTGCTGCCCACCACTCGGGAGGAACTGCCATGCTGGTTGACAATACACTAATTTATATTCAGGAATATAAAATCGAAATCGGGCGTCCCGAAAACGGCCTGTATTATTATTTTGATTATGACGAGCGCTCCTATTCCATCAACATGGAATTTCAGCACTTTCATCAGTTTTATGAGATCTGCATCTTTCTGGACGAAAGCGCGGGACACTTAATCGACGGCGTCTGGTACGATATGCGCTGCTGTGATATTGTGGCGCTGCGCCCTTCCCTGCTGCACAAAACCGTGTATCCGGAGGGCGCGCCCAACAAGCGCCTGATTATTCAGTTTTCCATTCCCCCTATGGCTTCCGCCCTTGAAGGCTATATGAAATACATTTACAGCATTTTTGAAGTGCCTGTTCCTATTTATCGTTTTGAAGAGCCTTACAAAAAGGCGGTGCTGGAGAAGCTGAACGATATCTATTATCTGTCCCAGAGCCAGAATGAACTGAAGGAACTGCTGATACACAATAAGTTTATTGAATTTTTAAGCATGGTATATCTGTATCGGGAGAAAAATATCTATTCCAATCATGCCGACTTTGATAACATCACCAACAAAGTCTACAACATTACCGCCTACATACACAGCCACTTTACGGAGAATATTTCACTGGAATCCATCGCCCGGGAATTTTTCATCAGCAGCTACTACCTGTCCCACCAGTTTAAGCGGATTACCGGCTTTACCCTGACGGATTATGTGCAGCTGACCCGGGTGCGAAATGCCCAGACCCTGCTTCTGTCCACGAACGACTCCATCGCCGACATTGCCTTTCAATGCGGATTTTCCAGTTTTTCACAGTTCAACAGGGCCTTCAACAAGTTTATGCACCAACCCCCTTCCGCCTTCCGGAAGAATACAAAAATAGCCACTGCCCATTCATTGGCTTCGCAGTAGCCCGCAACAGAAAGGTACGTTATTGACATGAGCTTGCTTACACTATTTATTACTGCCGTGGGATTGTCCATGGACGCCTTTGCCGTCTCCGTCTGCAAGGGTCTTGCCATGAAAAAGCTTTCCTGGAAAAAGGCGCTGATTATCGGACTGTGGTTCGGCGGCTTTCAGGCTCTGATGCCCACCGTCGGTTACCTGCTGGGCACAGGCTTTGAACAGTATGTCACTGCCATCGACCACTGGATCGCCTTTGTACTGCTGGCCCTCATCGGCGCCAGCATGATAAAAGAAGCGTTGTCCAAAGAAGAGGACAACGCAAATGACTCCGTGGATGTAAAAACCATGTTCCTGCTGGCTCTTGCCACCAGCATTGACGCCCTGGCCGTGGGCGTTACCTACGCATTCCTGCAGGTCCGCATTGTACCCGCCGTATCCTTCATCGGCGTCATCACCTTTCTCCTGTCCGTGGCGGGTGTAAAGATCGGCAATGTGTTCGGCTTACGGTACAAGGCAAAGGCGGAGATTTTCGGCGGCGTTATCCTGATCCTCATGGGAGTGAAGATCCTGCTGGAACACCTGGGACTGACGCCTTAAGCTGCGGGCCCCGGATTCCCGGCGGCACGGCTTAAGCTGCCGGGCCTGCAATCCCTGTGGGCATACCTTAAGCTGCCGGGATGAATATCCGTCGGCACAGCTTAAGCTGCCGGATCAGTCCAGCCGCCGCAGCTCCGTATAAGCCAGCAGCAGCGGGCCTACGCCTTTGGCGTCATTTTCCACCACAGGCTCAGACATGTAATATTCAAAGCTGCCGTCTCTGCGGGGATTATCCTCCGGCCCCAGTCCTGCCACCAGACAGATCCCTCCCAGGCTTAAAGACCCATCCGTCTCCTTCAGATACCTGTCACAGATACCGTTAAATACCCGGACGCCTTCCTCACGATAATGCTCCGGCAGAAATCCCAGACGCACTCCCTTTAACAAAGAATAGGCCATTATGGCGCTTCCGCTGGTTTCCAGATAGTTCGGCTCCCTGCCTGCAAGGGCCGGAAGCTGATACCACATACCGCTTTCGTCCTGGAACTTCAGCATATCCTCTGTCAACTGCACAAAAACCTTCTTTAAATTCTCATATTCCGCTTTGTATTCTTCCCCGGGTTCGCACTTTGCAAGAGTGTCCAGCAGCGCCATGGAATACCATCCTAACGCCCGCAGCCAGAAGTTTCGGGACAGTCCTGTGTCCTTATCGCACCAGAACGCCTTTTTGGAAGCGTCATAGCCGTGATAATAAAGACCGGTCTTTTCATCCCGCATATATTTCACCACATTGGCAAACTGCCCGAATATATCGCCGTAATTCTTTCGATTGTTAAACTTCGTCTCGTATTCCATGTAAAAGGGCTGCCCCATATACATGCCGTCCAGCCATACCTGGTTGGGGTATATCTGCTTATGCCAGAAATTCCCCTCCGCCGTTCTGGGCTGGCGCTGTACCTGACCGTAAATCAGTTCAATGGCTCTGCGGTACTTCTCCTTCCCGTTCAGCTCATACAGCGCAAACAGCGTCTTGCCCGCATTTACATTGTCAATGTTATAATCCTCCGGGTCATATCCGTTGATAGTACCGTCCTCACTCACCCGATGATCGATAAAGGCGTCGGCAAACTCATAATATTTCTTTTCCCCGGTGGCGTGATAAGTCTCCAGCAAAGCAAGGATCATACAGCCGTCAATATAATTCCAGCCGCCTGCCTTTCCGGCCATAGCCTTCTCAATGTTCCACACCGGGACATCCAGCGTACTCTTTTCAATCAGTTCGTCGATATATCTCTCAAAAATGGGCATCTGCATGGGCAATCACTCCTCCGTAACCATATACTGGCCGCCTCTTTCTGTTTCGGCTTAAAATCATTTTACCCTGTTTTTGCCCTCCCGTCAACTGAACTTTCACCCTTGTTACGGTTCACAGCCACGCCACTTCCAAATGAGCAAAACGCAGATGCGCAAGCAGACGCAAGAGCGCGTAAGCGCGAGTTTTGTGAATGTGGAAGTCAGGTTGGATGCTCCTTGGAGCGTCCAACCGCACAGGTGGAAAGTTTTTCGCTCGCCGTCTTCCTGTCTGAACTGCTGCTGTAATATTGCGCCTGGGCGTTCCACAGCTCGTAATATTTTCCGCCTGTGTCCGCCAGAAGCTCCGCATGGGCGCCCGCCTGCACAATCCTGCCCCTGTCAAAAACGACTATCTTATCGCAGAACCTGCAGGAGGACAGACGGTGGCTGATATAAATTGCAGTCTTATCTCCCACGATTTCATCAAATCTTTCATATATCTCCGCCTCCGCCACAGGGTCAAGAGCCGCCGTAGGCTCATCCAGGATAATAAAGGGCGCATCCTTATACAGCGCTCTGGCAAGGGCAACCTTCTGGGCTTCTCCGCCGGACAGGTTCACTCCGGCCTGGTCAAAATCCTTATAAATCGGTGTTTCCAGCCCCTTTGGCATCTGCCCGTAACGCTCCCCGAAGCCGGCCTCCTTTAAAAGCCTCTCCGCCTTTGTCTCGTCCCAGACAGCGGCGGAGGCCACATTGTTGCCAAGGGGAAGGGACAGAAGGGTGTAATCCTGAAACACCACGGAGAACAGACTTAAATACTGCCCATAGTCATATTTACGGATGTTAAAATCATTCATGTAAATTTCTCCCTCGGAGGGGTCATAGAGACGGCAGAGAAGCTTGATAAAGGTGGTTTTTCCGCTGCCGTTCTCTCCCACCACCGCAAGGCGCTCCCCCGCCTTCAGCTGCAGGCTGATATCCTTCAGGGCATAGCTTTCCTGCCCGGCGTATCGGAAGGACACCTGATGAAACGCAATTTCAAACTGCCTGTCGCTCCGTTTTTCCACCGCCAGGCTTCCCTGATACATATCATTCGGAATGTCAAAATAATCCAGATAATCCCGAAGAAAGGGCTCATTTGCGCGCACCTCGCCGAAAAACTGAAGCAGCTGGCCGATATTGGCCGTCAGCCAGCCCAGGCAGCCCACATACTTAATGACGCTTCCCACCGGAAACACCCCCAGGGTACAATAAAAGCAGATAATAAGATAGGAACACAGTCTCAGCATCCCGTCCAAAAAAACAGCGGGCACATTGCGGAGAATCATTCCCTTAGACAGCTTTGAAAACAATTCATAATGCGTGCGGCTTGACCTGCCGTGTATCCCGGCAAGCAGCGTCTGCTGCCGGTAAATCCGGTTATCCATGCCATCCGCCGCATAGCCCTGGGCAAAACGGTTCTGCTCCAGCATTTCAAGTCCGATTTCCCTGTTCATCTCAGATGCTTTTCCGGCGTTCCAGGAAGTATACAGAATGCCCAGCGCCAGGCAGATAACCAACGCCGCAAACAGCAAAGCCATAGCCGGGCGGAAGGAAGCCGCTGCCGCTCTCAACGCCATCTCTCCCAGAAATGCCAGAGAAAGCAGCACGCTCACAAGGGACTGGACAAATATTTTTATATTGTCCGTCATGCGTATTACCCCATAACCGTTAATCTGAGAACTTTCTGTGATTTTTCGCCGGTGCTGACGGACGTCCGGATTTTCCATCTTATCATAATCCAGCGACAGAGTCTTGCGGTTCAGCGCCGCCGCCTCATTGTCCTTCAGTATCTTTTCCTGGGTTTCCGCCGTCCTTCTTAAGACTGCGCCTGCAGCCCGTACAAGGAAATTGCCGAAAAGCGTAACCGCCACAAGCAGATATATCCTTTGAGAACCTGCTTTCCCATACAGGGCGGACACAATTTCGGAAGACATCCACAGGTTGAAAAAGGGTGCAAGCTTTTCAAACAGAATTTCCAGAAAGCATACGGGAAAATACTTGGGGTTATTGGCGCTGTACAGCTTAAAGGCCCTCATTGTCACACCTTTTGCCATACCCTTTGCTGCGCTGCCCGCCTCTTTGCCTGCTTCAGCCTTTACCCCATTGTCTGCTCCGCCTTCAGTCATCGGATCTTACCTCCTCTTCCTCATAATATCTGCTCTGCACACCAAACAGTTCGGCGTATCTGCCCTTTTGTTCCATCAGCTCCTCGTGGGTTCCGCTTTCCCGGATGACGCCCTCCTCCAGAAGCACGATCCTGTCGCAGAAACGGGTGGAGGCAAAACGGTGGGAAATGTAAATCGACGTCTTCCCGACCGTCAGGGCACGGTATTCCATGTACAGCCGGTTTTCCGCTATGGGGTCCAGGGCCGCCGTAGGTTCGTCCAGAATCAGGATCGCCCCATCCTTATATATAGCCCGGGCCAGCACCAGCTTCTGCATCTCCCCGCCTGAAAGGTCAACACTGTCGTCATAAATACCCTTTTTCAGATGCGTGTCCATGCCCTTTGGCAGACTTTCTATTTTCTCCCAGATACCAGCCTTCCGCATGGCTGTCTCCGCGTCTTTTCTTGCGCCGGGCCGCTCAAGGTCAAAGCCGGCCACAAACTCAAACATCGTAAAGGCAATGGGGTGAATCGACTGGAACACGGCGGAAATCATGGAGTAATATTCCTCTATGTTGTATGCCCCGATAGGTTTGCCGCCCACCAGAATTTCTCCCCGGGACGGCGTATATAATCCGCAGACAAGCTTTACCAGAGTAGTTTTACCGGCTCCGTTCAGCCCCACCAGAGCCAGGCTTTCTCCCGGTTCCAGGGTCAGGGTGACGCCTTTCAGGGTATAGTCCTCCGCCCCGTCGTATTTATACCACACGTCCCGCAGTTCGATCTTTACGGGCGCGGCAGGAAGGCTGCTGCCCGCCTCATGGTTCATCCTGCAGGGATAATCGAAAAAGTCACGGTAATAAGCAATTTTTTCCGCCCGGCCGCTGAGCTTTGCCACATCTCCGATGATCCCCTGTATAAATCCGGCCGCGCTTCCGGCAATCCCGAAGTAGAAGACAAACTCACCCACGGTCAGTCCGCCTCCCAGCAGAAGTCCAACCAGTACAAGGTATGCCGTACCGTTCTGCAGAAGGGTCAGCATCCCCGCCAGAAGCGACGCCCAGAGTCCCCGCAGGCTGCACTTCTTATTCCAGACCAGCAGATATGCCTGATAGTCCCGCATCATCTTCTCAATCCAGTCTTCCAGCCCGTAGAGCTTAATATCCTTGGCCGCCTGAAAATTATCGGAAAGCCCTGCCAGATAACTCCGCTTCCGCTCCTCCTTCTCCCACTTTTTCTTATTTTTCTCATAATAAACCGGTTGCCATCTGGTGGTAAACCAGGACAGCAGGGAGGAAGCCGCCGTCACCGCCAGGATAACCGGGTTCAATACCATAAGCAGGGAAGCGTATACCCCCATTCCCAGAAGATGCTTCAGAGTCTCCTGCAAGTCCTTCCGCACAAACTCCAGGGCGCAGTCTCCCATCTCCGAATCCCTGATTGCATAGCCTGCAATTTCCTTATAGTCCTGCCGCTCCGTATTTTCATAGTCCGTCCGGTAATTAAACTCCGTTCCTATCTCCTCCTGACAGACCAATGTGGGATAATAGGTCCGGGCAAAACACCGCATATCCAGAAAATACCGCAGCATCTCCAGCGCCGCCGCCAGAAGCAGAAACAGTGCCGTCAGCACCGCTAATTCCTCAAATGTTTTTCCTGCACCGATCCGGTCAATGAGAACCCTGGAGAAGAAGGAGTCCGCCAGCGGACCGGCCACCGCCACAGGAACTGCCGCAAGCGTAAGGAACACCAGCCCCCTGTCCAGCCTCCACAGCCTTCCCGCAGCCCAGGCCAGACTGCTCATTTTGGAGTATTTTTCTTTCTTCTGCATCTCAGACGCCCTGCCTTTCCCGTTTTCGGATAAGGCTATTGTAGCACAGGAAATCAAAAAAGGAGAAGTCTGTTGCGAAATGCCGGAAATTTGATGTGAAGTGCCTCATATATCACCTATAAATGGTCATTAATTTCTGCTATGTCTATTTTGTATCAAATATATTGCATTTTTAAATTCTATATGATACACTATTTATATAATTGAAAAGAAGGCTGGATGTGATTTTCCGATTGTTTGATGTCCTCTAGTTTTATAATGGGAGGATGATGCCCTATGAACACATTAGAAGTCCTTACTCTTTTGTTAGTAATTTTTGCGGCTCTGTCATACATAGACAATCATAAAGACAAAAAGAAATAGCATCCTATAACCCTCACAAAGTTTAGATGCTATCTCTTTTTGCAATATAAATTTTACTGAGGACGAATCGGAGTCATATCCGATTGCCTTTCTGATTAGATTATACATCAGGGTGGTTGAGAAATCAACCACCCTTTTGTATCATTTTTCATAATTTGATGACAGTTCAGCCGCCTGGGGCAGCAAAACCTCCGTGGAAAAGGCTTCATCCTCGGAAGCTCTTGTCACATACCCGCCGTATTTTTTTACAATGGCATCCACCCTGGAAAGCCCCAGCCCGTGTCCGCTTCCTTTGGTGGTCTTAAGTGCCGTCTTTTTCCCGCCGCCTGCCGTATTTGTCAGGACAAGGTACAGATAATTCCCTTTCATTTCCATATACAGACGTATCAGCCGTTTCTCCGGCGGAAGCTCCATGCAGGCTTCCATGGCATTGTCCATCAGATTGCCGATAACAATGCACAGATCCAGTTCGGACATGGACAGCGCCACGGGAATATTTGTTTCGGTTTTCACCGTTATCTCCCGCTCTGCGGCAAGGGAAAGCTTGCTGTTTAAGATGGCGTCCGCCATGCGGTTGCCTGTCTTGATAACCGTCTCCACATTCGTCAGATCATCATCCAGCATGTCCAGATAACCGGCAATAGACGCCAAATCCCCGTTTGCAGCATGTACCTTCATTGTCTGGATGTGATGCCTGTAATCGTGCCGCCAGCCCCGCATCTTTGTATACATATTTTCCACTTCCGCATAGTACCTCTGAAGTATTTCGCTTTCAAAAGAAGCCACTCTTTTTTTAATCAGTCTGTCAAAAAGCATTTCCCACTCCCTACAGATATTTTACCAGCGCGGCATGCACCCTGTCGTACATTCCCCTGCTGATAGGAATACGGTCGCCGTTGGACATGGTAATCTCCGTTCTTGTAATTTTTATAATATCCTTCAGTCCCACCACATAAGAGCGGTGTACCTTAAAAAAGGTTTCATCCAGCTGCTCCGCGAATTTGGCGAGGGAACACCGTGTCTGATACTTTCCGCAGGGAGTGTGAACCGCCACATACACGTTTTCCGCCTCCACATACAGAATATCGTTCAGGGGAATCTTTACCTCCGCCTCCGATGTGGAAACCAGCACGGAACGCTGGTGGCTGCTTAAGTTGTTAACCGCCTTGTCCAGCACGGGAAAAAGCTTTTCCTCCCCCACCGGCTTAATCAGATAGTGCAGAGCCGACACATCAAAGCCATCGCTGAAATACTCATAAAAACCGGTAATAAAGATAATCTGCACCGCCTTGTTGTCCCTGCGCACTTCCTTTGCCAGAGACGTCCCGTTCATGCCGGGCATCTCCACATCCAGAAGCAGAATGTCAAAATCTTTTTTCTCCCCGTATTCAAAGAGAAAGGCTTCCGCCGTGGGATACTGCCTTACCTCAGCCAGACAGTGGTTTTTTCCCGCCCAGTTCCCCACGATTTCCGTCAGATACTCTCTCTGATTTGCGTCATCATCACAAATTGCAACAATGTATTTCATGCCGTCTCCATCTTATAAAAGTTCAGCGCGGCAATTACCATGAACGCTGCAGTAAGCAGAAGCAGAAAAATATCCATGATGCCGTAGGCCAATGTCACGCCGCCTGTCATGGCCCCCAGCACCGCTCCCAGCACCGCCGCCATGATGACAAAGCACTGGATGAACATCTGAAACAGCTGTTTTCCCACGACTCCCAGGGTTCCTCCTACCGCTATCTCCGCCACTGCCAGGGCATACAGCTTGTTGGAGGCAAACACTGCGCAGGCAATCACACAGAGCGCTGCCGCCTGGGGGGACATTCCCATAACCACCGCTCCCGGCGCCGTAATCAGCAGTCCGTTTATCAGATTTTGAATCAGTTGAATCCCTGTAGCGTTCAACAGCTTTGCAAAGGCGGAATCCGGTATCAGATAGGTATAGGGCGATTTCAGCTCCTTGGCCCACTTCCCGTTCAGCGTGGTAAAAATAAAGGTAATATAGGCGGATACCATGGGAATGATATAGGGCTCCATACCGCCGAAGTCACCTTCCCTGACGTACAGCCAGGCAATTCCGATTCCCGCCGCCAGCGAAATCAGGGTGCTGAAATTAAAGATAAAGAATTTCCCTTTCTTATATTCCAGCAGCTGTCTGTAAAAGAGCGCTCTGGCGCCTGTTCCCCTGTAACGGACACTGGCCCGGCCAAACTTCTGTTTCCTGCCGATACGCATTTTAGCGCCGCCCTGCCTCTGGTTCTCCAGCACCTCCTCATAGTCCTCCGCAAATTTCGCGGCGTCCTCATAAAAAGCCCCCGTACATTTCATGCGAACCGCCCCGAACACCGCCGCTGCCAGCAGACAGAGGTAGAGAACGCTTCCGGTAATGCTCATGGCGGAAACCTCGCCAAACAGCAGGTGAATCACCGAAATATACCAGCCTGCCACAGGCACCAGCTTCACCGCGTCACTCTTCAGAAAAGCAGCCAGTGTGGAAGCATGCAGTCCCCGGGTCATATAATAATAAACCCCTATAAGCACCAACACTCCTATAAGCCCATAGGCTGCCCTGACAATCCACTTCCGCTGTGTTTCCCCCAGGCGCTCGGAGCCGTAAAGCATAAGCATGATGCAGCCCTCCGCTACATTCTCCACCACCAGGGAAAATAAAACATACACCGCAAGCCGCCAGACCGCCACCCGGAAAATAATGACGCCGCAGGCCACTGCAAACAGATTGAGAAGCACCTGCATAAACAGGGTTCTGATATAGGCATAAATCAATACCCGCTTTGGACTCACCGGCGAAGGGAACAGAAAATGTGCATCACTGTTCCTGTACACCAGTCCCTTGCGCTTTGCGTAGGCCGCCAGATTGGCCGGTACGATCCAGATCGCCAGAGCTGTCAGCACCAGCACCATCCCGTCAGGAGAAGCAAGCCTGTACTCCTCCGCCATCACTCTCAGGGAAACAGGTACCACAGTCAGATAAAACAATATAAACACAATATAGACATAAGTAACCGGCTTGTGCAGGGCCTTTTTGACCCGATTCGCCAGCGTGCGCCGATAAAGATATCCCACTGCTCCCATATGCTACCTCCCGTTCTCCGTACCGGCCTCATCCCTTGAATCCTCCCGATGCTCCGCAGCCTTCTCCGCCTGGCCGGTAACCGCGAAGAACAGCTCCTCCAGATCCTCGTTGGCAAGCTCTTCCTTCACATAGGTACCTAAGATATGCCCCTTATCCATCACAAAGGTCACGTCCCACAGCTCCTTCACCATTTCCAGCATATGGGTGCTGATAAGAACGGTACAGCCGCTGTCCCGCAGCTCCAGAATCACCGCCTTCAGCTCCTTGATTGCCGCCGGGTCAAGCCCCACCATGGGCTCGTCCAGCAGAATCACTTTGGGATTGATAATCAGGGCGCAGCAGATGCTGACCTTCTGCATCATTCCTTTAGACAGTTCGTTCCCCAGCTTGTCCTGTTTATCCTCCAGTTCAAACTTTTCAAGCAGCTGCCTGATTTCCTCCTCAGACGCCTCCGCCCCGTAAGCCCTGATAATAAACTCCAGGTGCTCCCGCACAGTCAGCGCCTCATACATATTGGGAATCTCCGGCACATAGGCAAAATGTTTTTTCGCTTCCGTCTCCCTAGAATCTATCCCCTGGATACGGATGCTTCCCTTATATCTCAGAAGTCCCGCAATACTCTTGATAACCGTTGATTTTCCCGCGCCGTTCGGCCCCAGCAGAATCCCCACACGCCCGTCGGGCACTGTAAAGCCCACATCATCCACCGCCAATGTCTTTCCGTACTTCTTTGATAAACCTGCAACCTCTAACATAACCTCTCCTCACCTTCCGTGTATATTCGGACATACCGTCCGCAGCCTGCCTGTGTCTTCAGATCACCGGTATCCGCCCTATGCCCATGGCATGACAGATAAGCCAGATAATCAGCAGATGGGCAGGATAAAAAATGTAAAAGAAATATTTCATTTTCAGCCCCCTCTCACCGTTGTAACGGATAATGGGAAGCAGGGCCAGAAACGCCGGTATTTCACTTGCATTCAGCTTTATAAGGCTCATAAGGACCAGCGCCCCGCAGCCGCCTGCCATGGAGCGCAGCCGGTTGCTCCGCAGGGCATACATGACGGCAATTGTCAACACACCCATTCCGCCGTAATCCGTCCGCAGCAAATCTGCCAGCGCCATAGTCACGGCCAGCACCCCCAGGTCGCCGAACAGCCTCCATGTCCCGTCAAATCCCCTTTTGCGCAGACAAACCTGCCAGACCACGCAGGTCACGCCCAAAAGAAGCAGATACATGCCCCCAAGCAGCAGCCATTCCGATACGGCGATACCGAACAGATTTCTGAAGAAATTCCGAAGCAGCATGGCCGCGTAAAAGGGAATCAGCAGCATACCTCCCAGCATCAGCAGCGTCTGCAGCCACTTTGCCGGCCGGTGCTTTTTTATTATATCAAAAATCCACAGGGTTAAAATGCCAATCAGCAGCGTGAAATACACATTCTGGTATCCTGAATACCACACCCGCCCCGCCAGCGCCAGATCGAAGGGTACCTCCGAAATCAAGGCAAATAATCCCAGCCTGAAAGCATACTTTTTTACATTTCGGGTCTTCTGAAAGCCTTCCACCAGAAGAAAACAAAAAACGGGAAAGCCCAGCCGCCCTATCGTCCGCATGAGCTGCATACCGTAAAACAACAGCCAGTTCTTCTGCATCCACGTTTGATAGCTCTGCACATCCCAGACCGCCCCGTAATACCCTCTCACTAATATCAGCCTGGTCAGAAGAGCCGCCGCCACATGGTCGATCAGCATGGCAGCCACCGCAATGATCTTGACGGTACTTCCCGGGATTCCTTTCCCCTTCTGCACAGGCGGTTCACAGCCGGCGGCTTTTGCCTGCATGTTATCCATTTTATACCTCCGCTCTCCCTTCTCACTTTTTCATTTGCATTATCTTATTTGTATTATTCTTTTAATACAATAATTCATATTCGACATTTTGTCAATCTGTTTTCATGCACTTTAAGGAAGATTATTGTGCGAGATTATTGTACTTCATGCCGGGCGCAGACAGATCCGCCCGGGAATGACCGCCGTCTGCGGGACCGGGGACTTTCGCCCGCCGGAAGCGTGCGCCGTCGGGTGCACAACAGAAATCCCACGCCGGATTCTTACTCCCCGGCATGGGATCTCATACAGCGCTGAACTGCTGCCTGTGTTTGCCTCAACCTACCTTATAGCCGTTTCCCCATACCACCTTCAGGTATCTGGGTTCTCTGGGGTTAGCCTCAATCTTCTCACGAATATGGCGGATATGCACCGCGATTGTATTTTCCGCCCCTATGGCCTGCATATTCCAGATGCTTTCGTAAATCTGACTGTTGGAGAGAACCCGGCCCTTCTGCTGTACCAACAGTCTTAAAATCTTGTACTCGATAGGCGTCAGTCTCACGCTTCTGCCATCCACCGTAACCTTGCGCTGTATATCGTCAATTACCAGGCCGTCCACTCTATAAATGCGGTCAATATTGACGCACATATGAATCAGCTGGATATATCTGCGAATCTGGGACTTTACCCGGGCCAGAAGCTCCAGAGGGTTGCAGTCCGCAACCACATAATCGTCAGCCCCTGCCTCCAAGGCCATAATCTTTGCCGTTTCCCGGGACTGTTTTGAAACCACAATCAGGGGAATGCTGCTGGCCTGCCGCAGCCCCGCGATCAATTCAATTCCCTTATCCCAGCCCTTGCTGCCCAGCTCCACATCCACCAGCATCAGCATCACCTCTTTATCCTTCAAGAGCCGTCTCAGCTCTTCCGTATCCGCCGCCGTTGCCATCTGCAGTCCCTCTCCTGCAAACAAAGGCTCCATTTTTTCCGCAATTCCCGTCTGATTGTTGTACACTAATACTTTCTTCATGGTTTTCCTCCTCCGTCACCCACTCTATATGATATATGTCAGATTTGACCCGTAAATATTCCTGTTTCGTTCTGTTTTTTCATTTCAGCCTTTTTCTCATCGAACATCCCTATTGTACAACACACTTGTATCAAAGTTGCAACAAAACAGAGAGTGTTTTCACACTCTCCGTTTTTTTATTTCCTGTTATATCTTTCCTACATTGTAATACCTACATTATAATAGACTGCTTTTTACTCCGAAAGTTTCACTCTCTTTTACTTTTTTCTTTCTTATTATTTTTCTTTTTCTTTTTTTGTTCCTGTTTTTCCCGTTTTTCCTGCTCCGCCTGCTGACGCTGACTTGCCAGCTGCCTGGCGGCCTCTTCATTCCGCCGGTTCATCTCGTCCACCTCAAACATATCTTCCTTGCCCAGACGCCTGAACCGATTAATTCCCGCCGTCAATATCAACACACTGTTCCTTGTGGTTTCAAAAGCGCCCTCCTGATACAGGGAATAGAGCAACAGCCCCAGAGGAACCGCAAAAATCATTCCGAAAACACCACCTGCCTTATATCCTATAAAAAGGAGGAACAGTGTGGGAAGGGGCGGTACACCCATGGAATCTCCCACAATTTTAGGCTGAATCAGCTGCCTCGCCAGCTGCCCGCCTCCCCAGATAACCAGAAGCCACGCCGCCATCTTGTAGTCTGCCGTCAGTATCCGGATAACCGCCCATGGGATCAGCACCGTCCCCGTCCCCAGAAAGGGCAGCAAATCCAGAAAGGCAATTCCCAGCGCAATCAGCGCGAAATAGTTGACCCGCAGCAGCCCCAGGCCGATAAGCAGGAACAGATACATCCAGATTTCAATCTTCAACTGTGCCTTAAAGTATCCCCCCACGGAATGAGCCAGGCTGTGCTGCACCGTCCTGTAGCGCACCTGGATGGAAGCTGGCATATGGGTTCTGAACCATTCGTTAATCTGCCCCCGCTCCGCCACAAAAAAGTAGGAAGACAAAAGCGCCATGATCATTCCGATAAAGAAGGTGGGAAGCCACTTTGCGAAGTTACCTGCAGCCGCTATGGTGGGCGTCCCCAGCTTCCCCACGAAATCTCCCAGAACAAGTTCAATCTGCTCCACCAGATCGTCCACCTTCAGACGGGACTCCCCGGGCAGCTTCTCCAGAATCCCGCTCAGCATTTCTCCTATATTTTCCAGATCCTCTTCCAGACCGGCCCACATTCCCGGCAGCGCCTCCAGCAATCCAATCACCTGGGCCGTCAGCTGAGAAATAATAAGATAAAGCAACAGTACCACCAGACCGATTATCACAATGATGACAAACGCGCTGCCTGCCTTCCGCTTAATCTTAACCTTCTCCTCAAAAAAGCGCACCATGGGGCTGGCAATCAGAGATATAATCCAGCCTATTACGAAGGGCAGAAAAAAGATTAAAACCTTGGGTAAAAGCAAAATAACCGAAAAAAACAACAAGAGAGCGACTGCAAGATTTACCAGCGCTTTACTGTACTTCCTCATAACTTTCCTCCCGGAGACTGCTCTATGATGCCGTCCAGAATTTCATAGATTTCCTCCCTGCCCTGTTTGGTCTCTGCGGAAAAGGGAATCAGTACGGTTCCGTCTTTCGCCTCCAGCGTATCCAGGATCAACTGCCGCTGCTTCTGCAGCTGGCTTCTTTTAATCTTATCCAGCTTTGTGGCAATGAGCACAGGCTGATATCCGTTTGCACAGATCCAGTCATACATCACCCTGTCATTCTCCGATGGGGCATGGCGTATATCAATAAGCAGAAACACTGCTTTCAGCTGCTTGGACTTTTTCAGATACCGCTCCACCATTTTGCCCCATTGAACCTTCACGCTTTCGCTTACCCTGGCGTATCCGTATCCCGGCAGGTCCACAAAGTAAAGGGCGTCGTTGACATTATAATAATTGATTGTCTGGGTCTTTCCCGGCTGCGCGCTTGTTCTGGCCAGAGCCTTGCGGTTCATCAGCGCATTGATCAGCGATGACTTCCCCACATTGCTTTTCCCTGCAAAAGCCGCCTCCGGATAAATATTATCCGGCAGTTTGCTTGTAATACCGCACACAGTCTCGAGACACACCGTTTTGATGACCATAGGAGGGTTATCCTTTCCCACGCGTTAAATGACTTTCTCCAGCCTTTTTCTGTCCTCACCCCTGCGAAGTACCAAAGGTTCGTCCCCGTTTTCCACCACCGGCTTTGTAATGATACATTCTCCGATGGAATCATCTGAAGGAATGGTATACATGGTATCCATCAGCAGATTTTCCATAATGGAACGAAGACCTCTGGCTCCCGTCTTCCGCTCCACAGCCTTCTCCGCGATGGCATCCAGGGCTTCCTCATCAAAGGTAAGCTCCACCTCGTCCATATTGAACAGCTTTCTATACTGCTTAATCAGCGCGTTCTTCGGCTCCTTCAGAATGCGTACCAGCGCCTCCTTATCCAGTCCGCTTAAGGTGACGCAGATAGGCACGCGGCCTACAAACTCCGGAATCAGCCCGAACCTTACCAAGTCCTGGGGCGTCACCTCCTGCAGCAGCGCGCTTAAGTCCTTTGTGGTCTTCTGCGACACCTCGGTGTTAAAGCCGATTGCCTTGCGATCCAGCCTTGCTTCCACAATCTTATCCAAGCCGTCAAAGGCGCCTCCGCAGATAAACAGGATATTTGAGGTATCAATGGAAATCAGCTCCTGATGAGGATGCTTCCTGCCACCCTGGGGCGGCACATTTGCCACCGTACCCTCCACGATTTTCAGCAAAGCCTGCTGCACGCCCTCGCCGGATACGTCCCGGGTGATGGATACATTCTCGCCCTTCTTGGTAATCTTGTCTATCTCATCAATGTAAATGATGCCGTACTGCGCCCTCTCTACGTCGTAGTCGGCGGCCTGAATCAGCTTCAGCAGGATGTTCTCCACATCCTCGCCCACATAGCCTGCTTCCGTCAGCGTGGTGGCGTCCGCGATTGCAAAGGGTACATTGATAATCTTTGCAAGGGTCTGGGCCAGATAGGTCTTTCCCGAACCTGTGGGGCCTACCATAATAATATTGCTCTTCTGAAGCTCAACGTCGTCCAGATCCTTGGGGGCCGTCACCCGCTTATAGTGATTGTATACTGCCACTGACAGTACCTTTTTCGCCTCCTCCTGGCCTACTACATATTCATCCAGAAAGTTCTTGATCTGAATCGGCTTCAGCAAATTGATTTCGGGATGAGAAGTCTCCTGTACCTCGTCATCCTCCAGCTCTTCCTCCAGAATATCCGCGCAGATATCAATACATTCGTCGCAGATATATACCCCCGCCGGGCCCGCAATCAGCTTGCGCACCTGGCCCTGGGTCTTATTGCAGAAAGAACATCTTATATCGTTTCCGGTCATTTTGGGTGCCATTCTTTTACTCCTAAAATTTATTTTGTGTCATGGGAGGTAATCACCATGTCAATCAGTCCATAGTCCTTTGCCTCTTCAGCGCTCATCCAGTTGTCCCGCTCCGTATCGGCGCAGATGGTCTCATAATCCTTCCCTGTCTTCTCCGCCAGAATGTGATTCAGCTTCTCTCTGGTCTTTAAGATCTGCCTTGCCGTAATGTCAATCTCCGTGGCCTGGCCCTTGACGCCGCCCGACGGCTGGTGGATCATCACCTCAGCGTTAGGCAGCGCAAACCGCTTGCCCTTCGCTCCCCCTGCCAGCAGGAAGGAACCCATGCTTGCCGCCATACCGATACAGACGGTGGACACGTCGCATTTAATGTAATTCATGGTATCATAGATAGCCATACCCGCAGTGATAACACCGCCGGGGCTGTTAATATACAGATGGATGTCCTTTTCCGGATCCTCCGCCTCCAGGAACAGAAGCTGGGCCACCACAATGCTTGCGGAGGTATCGTTTACCTCTTCGCCCAAAAATATAATCCTGTCCTTCAAAAGTCTGGAATAGATATCATAAGATCTTTCTCCCTTACTGGTCTGCTCAATGACATAAGGCACTAAACTCATAGTAAACTCCTCCTAAATAAAATTATTATAGCCTAACCTGATTCCTTTTTCAACGTATCCGGCGGGAATTAATAAAAACTTAAGCTGATTGCGGATCGCCTGTCAGGATACGAACAGCAAACGGTTGCGCCCCACCGATTCGGAGTGCAACCGTCCTCTTATTCTCTGGTAGCTTAAGCTTCCTCTTCGGTCTCTGCCGCCGGCTCCTCAGCAGGCGTTTCTTCTTTTGCCTTTTTGGTGGTCTTTTTCCCGGTGCTCTTCTTTGCTCCGGGCTTGTCCTCCTTTGCATTCTCTACCAGGAATTCTACCGCCTTCCTGACACAGATATCCTGCATTACCTGCTTCTTTCCGTTCTCGCCCAGAAGCTCCTTCACCTTGTCGGCCTCCATCTTATATGCCACTCCCATGGTCTTTGCCTCTTCCTCGAAATCTTCCTCGGAGGCCTCCATCTTCTCGGCAGCCGCTACCGCCTCCAGAACCAGTCTGGACTGAATACGCTTCAAAGCCTGGGGCTTTACCTGCTCCATAAGCATCTGGACGGTCATGCCGGTAAACTGCATATACTGCTCCATGGAAATTCCCTGGGACTGCAGCCGCTCCGCATAATCCTGAACCATCTGTCTCTGCTGGGTATCAACCATGGCGTCGGGGATGTCCATCTCTGCGTCCGCAATGACTGCCTCAATGACTGCATCCTCCTTTGCGGTCTTAGCGTCCGCTTCCTTTCTGTCAGCCAGCTTCTTCCTGATCTCTTCCTTATATTCTTCTACGGTATCGCTCTCCTCGGAAACCTCTTCCACAAATTCATCGTCCAGTTCGGGAAGCAGCTTTTCCTGAAGCTTGTTCACCGTGCATTTAAACACGGCAGCCTTGCCTGCAAGCTCCGCAGCCTGATAGTCCTCCGGAAATGTCACGTTCACCTCAGTCTCTTTTCCCACCTCGGCGCCAATCAATTGATCCTCAAAGCCGGGGATAAACGCGCCTGAACCGATAGTCAGAGGATAATCCGTACCCTTTCCGCCTTCAAATGCTTCGCCGTCCACAAAACCTTCAAAATCGATGGTTGCAATATCGCCCTTCTGTACGGC
This sequence comes from Acetatifactor muris, assembly GCA_023664365.1. GTDB lineage: Bacteria > Bacillota > Clostridia > Lachnospirales > Lachnospiraceae > Acetatifactor > Acetatifactor muris_B. The sequence goes on from JAMPFR010000006.1 coordinate 72,126, forward strand.
TCTGTCCGTAACATCAACGGTTCTGGAGTTCTTCTCCCGCTCATTATCAATCTCCGCACTCACTTCCTCATCGGTAACGGCAGTGTCCGCCTTAGGCACCTTGACGCCCTTATATTTCCCCAGCGTCACCTCCGGCTTCAGAGCCACCTCTGCCGTAAAGATAAAGGGCTTTCCCGCCTCCAGCTGAACCACGTCGATCTTCGGGGAAGATACCACCTCCTCCGTACACTCCTCCAGCTCCTTTTCATACGCATCCGGAACCAGAAGGTTCGCCGCGTCTTCATAGAAAATCTCCCTGCCGTACATCTGTTCAATCATCTTGCGGGGCGCTTTTCCCTTGCGGAATCCGGGAATGCTGATTTTATTTTTGCTCTTCTGGTATGCGCGCTCAATCGCCTTTTCCAATTCCTCCGCGGGAACCTCAATGGTCAGCTTCGCCATATTGTGCTCTAATTTTTCCACCTGTAAACTCATTGTTACATTTCCTCCTTATTATATCTGCTTCCGTATAAATCCTGCTCATATTGAGAAACTTAGAAACAGTCACAGTCATTTTAAGATTATAACACAAAATCGGCAGAAACACAAATATTTTGTGAAATATGCACCTAAAAATTTCCAACATATTTTTATTTTCCGGGGTCATACTAACACCAAGATAAGTCGCGGCAGACGCTTGACTTGAAGCTTTACTTCAGGATGAGTGCATGCAGCACTTATCTTGAAGATAGAGAAGAAAACAAAAATACACTTATATGGAGGTGAAAAAGAATGACCGGTAACAGAAGTAATAGAGTAGAAGTGCCTGAAGCAAAGGCAGCAATGGATCGTTTCAAAACTGAGGTTGCATCCGAGCTTGGTGTAAACCTGAAGGAGGGCTACAACGGTGACCTGACTTCCCGTGAGGCTGGTTCCATCGGCGGTGAGATGGTTCGTCGTATGATTAAGAAGCAGGAAGAGCAGATGAAGTAAGACCTCTCTCCTCTATGCATCAAAAGGCCGGGGCAGCTGCCCCGGCCTTTTATTCATGACAATAGAATTTTCGCGAAGCGTGAATTCTATTGTTGGCAGGAATTTCCGCCGCCTTGGAGACTCCCGGCGTCGCTCTATTCTCCGAATACTGCCTTATAGTCAGCCTGGAACTTTGCAATACCGGCGTCTGTCAGAGGATGCTTCACCATCTGCTCAATCACGGCATAAGGCACTGTGGCAATGTCAGCTCCCGCCAGCGCACAGTCAGTCACATGGATGGGATTTCTCACACTGGCTGCAATAATCTGTGTCTCGATACCCGCTATGTCAAATATCTCGGCAATTTCACGAATCAGGTCAACGCCCCTCTGGCTGATGTCGTCCAGACGTCCCAGGAAAGGAGATACATAGGTTGCGCCTGCCCGTGCCGCAAGCAGCGCCTGGTTTGCGCTGAATACCAGCGTCACATTGGTCTTGACGCCCTCGGCGGTAAGCGCTTTGCATGCCTTCAGGCCTTCCACGGTCATGGGAATCTTAACTACCATATTGGGATGGATTTTTGCGATCTCACGCCCTTCCCGAATCATACCCTCGGCGTCCACGGTGGTGGCTTTGACCTCTCCGCTGATAGGCCCGTCAACAATGGAAGCAATCTCCGCAATCACCTCCTCAAACACTCTGCCTTCCTTTGCAATCAGGGAAGGGTTGGTGGTAACGCCGCAAATAACCCCCATGTCATTTGCCTTTTTAATGTCCTCAACCTTTGCAGTGTCGATAAAAAAACGCATAATCTACCTCTCCTTTTCTTATTCGTCCTATTCTGTGCCCGCACCGGCGGACAACTCATATTCAGTATACTAGGATGTCCTCGAAAACTCAAGCCCTTTTCCGTGTTTTTTCAGCTGACGCATATATCCTTTACCACCCGGATTTTCCCCTTAAGCACCGCTTTCTGCCTGGCGCTCATCCGGCCTTCTGCCTCCCCGGTGCATAGCCGAAGCAGCTCCGCTGTCTCCCTCATGTCCGGCAGGCGTTCTTCCGGATTTCGGGCCGTACACCTGTCCGCAATCTTTTTAAGCAGGCCGCTCCCCTGTCCCAGCATTACCTGCAGCGTCCTTCCAAGGCCGTATATATCCGCCGCAGCCGTCTGCAGCCCGCCCGGCTCAAACTGCTCCGGTGCGCCGAAGCCCGGGGTTCCCGCCCTGTCAGCCTGCCTGCCCGGCGGACAGGCACAGCCGAAATCCAGCAGTTTTACGTCTCCCTCGGGCGTCAGCATCACATTCGACGGTTTTACATCCCGAAATATCAGAGGCTCTTCTCTCTCATGCAGATACTTAAGCCCCTCCGCAAGCCGGACTCCCACAGCCGCAGCCCGTTCTTCCCGGAAGCTTCCCTCCCGGCGCAGGATGGTCTCCAGACTCTCTCCCCGCACATATTCCATCAGAAGGCAGCCCTTTGCCTCCTCCCGCCGGAAATCATAAACCTCGGGAAACAGGCTGTGAACCGCACTTTTCTGAAGGGCTGCCTCCCTCTCCAGCATTTCCGGCCGTCCGCACACCTTACAGGCATATACGCGCCCGATGCAGTCCTCCACCAGATACACCTCCGCAAAAGCGCCCTTTCCCAGAAGCCTTATTCTTTTATACTGCTCTCCCCTGCTCCCGGACACTTTATCCCCCCCTTCCGTTCACACTTTCAGTCATCCAGTGATCTGGAAGAATCCGCTTGCGGATTCTTTCCGGAATGACTTAGATTTTCTTAGGCGGCGTACTTTGCTGCCTTAGAAAATCTTCATTCCGTTCACATTTTCCCTGCCAGTAAAATTGCGGCTGCCGGTTCTTTTCCCGGGATTGTTGTTTGCCCGCCTGAGGCTGCGAGCTCCTTCAGCCGCCTTTCCGCCTGTTCCTCAGTCCGGATCTCCCGAAGCCCCAGCGTCTCCTCCAGGCTCCTTCTGTCCACACCTTCCAGGAACCCGTCCGTGGCAAGCAGCAGCCCCGCCCCGGCTTCCAGGCAGCCTCTGAACTGTCCCGGCAGCTCCACTGCCCTGCCCCGCCCGAAGGAGGTGCTCAGCAGAAACAGGTTCTGTCCGCCTCCCAGCGCCAGAAGCTCCTCGCCTACCCCCAGAAGCAGGGTCAGCCTTCTCCCTCTCCGGGCTGCTCCTCCTGAGAGATCGGTTATGTCCGTCAGTTCCTTTTCAAACCGCTTCAGCCACAAAGCCGGCCGGGCCGCCGCCCTGTGCCAGGGTATCCCTCTGCTCCAGTTCAGAAGAGATTCCGCCGTATCACGGCATATTCCGCTGCTTTCCGCCGTACAGAGACAGGCAAAGCAGACCGGCGTCCGCCGGCATAAAAACTGCTGCAGCAGGAGAGAGCATCCGCTCTCTCCCTGCCGCCTGTAACAGGTTGTCAAATATTCCATAGGAAAATTGTCCTCGATTTACATTCTTACTTTATAAAGATATTTACCAGATCATTAAAGAAGATAATTATCATCAGAACTATGAAAAACATCAGGCCCACAAAATGAACGAGGCCTTCCTTCTCAGGCGGCACCGGCTTGCCCCGGATTACCTCCAGCAGCAGAAACACAAGCCGTCCGCCGTCCAATGCCGGAACAGGCAGAAGATTCAATATTCCCAGATTCACAGAGAGCATTACGGTGATGTTCAGCATATTCAGAAGAACATTCTGCCAGCCGTACTGCCTGGATTCCTTATAGGTAGCTCCCACCACATTCACCGCAATACCTACGGGGCCTGCCACATCTTTTCTGGAAACCCGGCCCTTAAACAGCATCTTCAGGCTGGTGTACGTCATCTTCACCGAATACCGCACCTCATACCAGGCGTATTTCAGCGACTGTATCCCCTGCGGATGCGCAAAATCATTGTTGCTGATACCCAGAAGATAATATCCGTACTGCTCGTCATACTGAGGGGTCAGCATTGTAGTGTACCGCTGCCCGTCCCGCTCATACACCACCTTCAGATCACCGCCCTGATAGGTCAGCTGCATATATACGGAAATCTCCTGATACAGGTTGATCCTCTCCCCGTTCAGGGATATGATCCTGTCCCCCGCCTGCAGCCCCGCGGCCTGGGCGCCGCTGCCCTCCGCAACCGCAGACGCAATCGGATCCCGTATATAGCTTATATTTGCCACGATAATGGAAAGGATAAAAGCCAGCACCAGATTAAATAAAGGCCCCGCCACCACCGTGGCAATTCTCGCCCAGACTTTGGCTTTCAGAAAGGAGCCCGGCCCCGGCTCTTTTATCTGGTGTGTTACCTCATCTCTCTCCACCACGCCGTCTTCCCCTTCAAACATGCAGGCGCCGCCTATGGGGAACAGTTTCAGGGAATAGATGGTTTCTCCCTTTTTGCGGGAAATAATATTGGGCCCCATTCCTACCGAAAATTCCACCACATGTATACCGTTTGCCTTGGCAATCAGGAAGTGGCCGAATTCATGGGCTATAACCACTACCCCGAAGATGACAATAAACCAAATAAGCGTTACCATTTACCGTTTCATCCTTCCTGCAATATATTCATAAGTTTCCGCCTCCGCCTCCAGAATGGCGTCCACCCCCGGGTTGGGAACCCGTCTGTGATGCTCCATAGCCTCCTCTATTATCTCCGGAATCTGCAAATATGTTATCCTTCTGTCCAGGAACAGAGACACTGCCCTCTCGTTGGCCGCGTTATATACCGCAGGCATGCTGCCTCCCTGCTCCGCCGCCCTGTAGGCCAGCGCCAGCCCCCTGAAGGTATCCGTATCCGGCCTTTCAAAGGTCAGGCTTCCCAGCTCAAATAAGTCCACCCGCTCCCCGGCCATAGGCCGTCTGTCCGGGTAAAACAGGGCATACTGGATCGGCAGCTTCATGTCCGGCATTCCCAGCTGGGCAATAATCCCGCCGTCCACATACTGTACCGCGGAATGAATAATGCTCTGAGGATGAACCACCACCTGGATTCTGTCTAAATCCACGTCGAACAGCCATTTTGCCTCCATAACCTCCAGCCCCTTGTTTACCAGCGTAGAAGAATCAATGGTAATCTTGCGCCCCATGGCCCAATTAGGATGCTTCAGAGCATCCTCCACCCGGATCCCCGCCAGCTGATCCGCCGTTTTCCCGCGAAAGGGGCCGCCGGAAGCGGTCAGCAGAATTTTCTCTATTTTGTCCGCCGGTTCCCCGTTCAGAGACTGAAATATGGCGCTGTGTTCACTGTCTACCGGAAGGATGGACACACCACGCTCCTTTGCCAGAGGCATGATGATATGCCCTGCAGTCACCAGCGTCTCCTTGTTTGCCAGGGCAATGTCCTTACCGGCCCTGATGGCGGCAATGGTAGGCCTGATACCAATCATTCCCACAATGGCAGTCACCAATACCTGACTTTCCGGGAAAACCGCGATTTCCAGCAGTCCCTCCATTCCCGCAACGATTTTTACGTCCAGATCCCCGACCCGGCTCCGAAGCTCCGCCGCCGCTTCTTCGCTCCACATGCCCGCCAGTGCGGGACGGAACTCCCGAATCTGCCGCTCCATTTTCTCCACACTGCTTCCGGCCGCAAGGGCAGCCACCTGCAAATCAGGATGACTGCGCACCACCTCCAGGGTCTGTGTGCCAATGGAGCCGGTGGAGCCCAAAATTGCTATTTTCTTCATATGCTCTTCATTCCTCTGTTATCCGTTCCTTTTTCATGTCTGCCTGTCAGCGTCCCAGCAGAAAAACAATCAGGAAATAAGTCAGCGGAGCCGTCACAATCACACTGTCAAAGCGATCCATAATTCCGCCGTGCCCCGGTATCAGCTTTCCGTAATCCTTGATATTTCTGTTCCGCTTTATGGCGGAAGCCGCCAGGTCTCCCACCATACCTGCAATACCTCCAAGCCCGCAGATAACCGCTATCGGGATTATAGCCTCTAACCTTAAACAGACCCCATACAGCACGCCGATGAGAGCCGCGCCAATCACGCCGCCGATGCAGCCGCCAAGGGTCTTCTTGGGACTCAGCCGGGGAAATATCTTTCTCCTGCCCACCAGCTTTCCCACACAGTACGCGCAGGTATCGCAGCCCCAGGCGCTGATGAGAATCAGCCACACCAGCAGGATTCCATCCTTGTGCATCCTTGTCATGTCAATAAAGGACAGCATCACCGGGGCGTACAGGAATGCAAAAATCGACGCCATGACAGATTCCGCCCGGTATTTGGGGAATGCCAGCACATAGACCAGCAGCTCCCCCAGAAAGAGGAAAACAATACAGGGCATTATGTAGAACAACCTATCGCCCTCCAGCACTCCCACATCCCGAAGCAGCAGCACTCCGTAATAGGCCGTCACTGCGACAATACCCACAAGCTCCGGCACACTGATTCCCTTACTGCCTTCTTCCCTGACTCCCAGGGCTCCGGTCAGCTCCAGAAAACCAATCAGGGAAACCACATACAGAACTGCGGGCAGCAGCGGCGCCCCCACCCAGAAGGAAACAAATGCAATCACCAACAGCACTGCTCCGCTCAAAAGCCTGGTCCAGAACATAAGGTCACACCTCCTTCACTCCGCCGTACTTTCTGTCTCTATGATTATATGCCTCCACAGCTTTTATCAATTCTTCCTTCGTAAAATCCGGCCAGGGTACGGGCGTAAAGTAGAACTCCGTGTAGGCCAGCTGCCACAGAAGAAAATTGGAAATCCGCTGCTCGTTGCAGGTGCGTATCAGTAAATCCGGATCCGGAATTCCCGCAGTGTCCAGAAAACCGCTGAACACCTCCTCCGTAAGCTCTTCCGGGCGTATCTTCCCTGCCGCTATGCTGTCTGCCAGCTTTCCGGCTCCCCGAAGGATTTCATCCCTGCCGCCGTAATTGATGGCAATCTGGAAATGAAGGCCGTCATTGTCCTTTGTGGCCTGCTCCAGTTCCTCAATGCGGGTGCGTATATCCTCGTCCAGCCGGGATTTTTCCCCCAGCACCCGGACACACATTCGATTCTTTTTCGCTGTCTGCAGACAGGTCTTCATATAATTCCGCAGCAGCTTCATCAGCGCGTCCACTTCGTCCTTCGGCCTGTTCCAGTTCTCCGTGGAAAAGGCGTAAACCGTCAGATACTGAATCCCCATCCGATACGCTTCCTCACAGATGGTTTCCACCGTCTTTGCCCCCTGGACATGCCCGTAATTCCGGGGCATTCCCTTAGCCTTCGCCCAGCGTCCGTTGCCGTCCAGAATAATTGCCACATGCCTGGGCATCTTTAACTCTTCGCCCATAAAATCCCTTTCATATTTTATTTATTACATTGCTTCGGCTTCGCACAAAGGGGAGCGGAATTCTTTCCACTCCCCCGCTAAAGCTCTTCACATTCAGACCGTCAGAATTTCCTTAGACTTGCTCTCCATCAGAGCGTCAATGTCCTTAATAAACTTATCCGTCAGCTTTTGTAAATCATCCCCCAGCTGCTTGATTTCATCCTCCGAAACATCCTCTTTTGCCAGCTTCTTAAAGGCGTCGTTTCCGTCTCTGCGGATATTGCGGACTGCCACCTTGCCCTCTTCCGCCTTTTTCCGCACCTCCTTCACCAGATCCTTTCTGCGCTCCTCCGTCAGTTCGGGGAACACAAGCCGAATCACGCTGCCGTCATTGGTAGGGTTTATACCGATGTCGGACACCTGAATGGCCTTCTCGATTTCCCTGAGCATAGATTTCTCCCAGGGCGCAATCTGGATGATGCGCGCCTCGGGCACAGTCACATTACCCACCTGCTGAATGGGCGTGGGCGTTCCGTAATAGTCCACCCGCAGCTTATCCAGCACATGGGGGTTAGCCCGTCCTGCGCGAATGGCCGCATAATCGGTCTCAAGAAATTCATATGCCTTTTTCATTTTATCTTCGTACGGTTGTAATCTGGAATCCATAATGTTTTCTCCTTACACTGTTACTCTGGTGCCGGTAAAAGTCCCCTTCACGGCATTGACGATACTGTTCTCCTCATTCAGTCCGAATACCCGCATGGGCATATGATTATCCCTGGCCAGAATAGACGCCGTCATATCCACCACCTGAAGATTTTTTGCAATTACCTCATCAATGGTGACTGTATCATACTTCCTGGCAGCCGGATTCCTGCCGGGGTCATCGTCATAAACGCCGTCAATGGACTTTGCCAGCAGAATCACTTCCGCCTCTACCTCGATGGCCCGCAGCACCACTCCCGTGTCCGTTGAAAAATAGGGATGCCCCGTGCCGCCTGCAAAAAAGACTACCTGGCCCTGCTCAAAATATTTGTCTGCCCTGTCCTTTGAAAAAAGCTTCGTAAAGGAGCCGCACTCAAAAGGAGTCAGAATATTGGTCTTCATCCCCACGGAGCGGAATATCTCAGACACATAGATACAGTTCATGACCGTAGCCAGCATACCAATCTGATCCGCCTTGGTACGGTCAATATTTTCACTGGTTCTGCCTCTCCAGAAATTCCCGCCGCCCGTGACAATTCCTACCTGAATACCGTCGTCCGCCAACTGCTTTACCTGCAGGGCCACGCCTCTGACCGTTGCTTCGTCAAACCCGGTCTTTTTGTCTCCTGCAAGCGCTTCCCCACTGAGTTTCAACAAGATTCTACGCATATTTCCCCCTGTCAGGACTTAAACCTACTGCTGCTCGCTCTGCTTTGCCTTTGTCTTACGGGACGGCTCAGGCTTGTACTCATCAAAGAAAGAAGTAGGGCTGACGTCCGCGTAGCACTGGGAGCACATACCCTCAATAACCGCACCGTTGTTAATCTGCACGGACTTGGACTTGATATTGCCCATAACGATTGCGGAAGCATCCAGAATCACAGGGCCCTTTACATCAATATCACCTTTTACCGCACCGGCAATGGCTGCGCTTGTAGCCGTAATATTGCCGATAATAACAGAGCTTGCTCCAATCTTCACAGCGCCCTCGCTCACAATCTCGCCGTTAATCTTTGCGCTCTCCGCATAAATCTCTGCGGCCCTGGAATTGCCGTTCACATGACCGGTAATATTCAGCTTGCCCAACGCGTCAATATTTCCGTTCACGGTTCCGATTACATCTATGGAACCCTGGGTGGAAACATCACCCGTAATTGTCATTCCCTCTGTAATGACAGACGTCTCATCCGTTGCTTCCATGTCTCTTGCCAATTCCTTATCTTCCATATCCATTTCTTCCTCTTCTCCTTTACTTTGTTCTATGATTGTTTCGTTTTGCACTGTCTCATCCTGCATCGCTTCATATTGCAATGCTTCATATTGTATTGTCTCGTCCTGCGCTGCTTCATCCGGCATTGCTTCACCTTGCATTATATCGCTCTGCGCTGCTTCATCCGGCACTGCTTCACCTTGCATTATATCGCTCTGCGCTGCTTCATCCGGCACTGCTTCACCTTGCATTATATCGCTCGGCACTGCTTCGTCCGGCTGCTGCACGTCCTCCTGCGCTTGTCCGCCGTCAAGGCCCTCCTCCAGCATCTGCGCCAGCAATTCCTCCATCTCCGCGTCTGCTTCGGGCTCAGCCGTTTCCGTCTCAGGCCCCTCTGCCGCTCCATAGCCGCTGTCCGGTTCAGGCGCTTCCGCTGCAGGATCAGGCTGTGTCACAGCCTCCTCCGCTCCGAAACCACCGTACAAATCAGGCGCTTCCGCTGCGGGCTCCGGCTGCACTGCATCTTCCGCCGTTTCCGGCTCCATTTCCTCCGGAAGCCGATAATCATCAATGTTCTTGAGCATCTCATCCAGGGAGACGCCGGGATCATCCAATGTCGTCGGCTCTTCCGCTTTGACCTTTTCCTCCTCAGGCATCAGTTCATTCACAGCCTGGGATAAGTCTTCTTTTAAATCCGAGAAAAAACCCATTGTAAATCAAACCCTCCATTCATTCTTTAGTCACCGGGCGTTTCCTCCCGGCGTTTTATATGTTGAACCAGCTCCGTGTCTTCTGTAATCGGAAGAATCACCGTATCCTCCAGAGCTAAAATGTTCTCGATAATCGTTGGCAGCGCCTCCACCGTCGTGGACTTGGACGCCGCGTCGTGCATCAAAATCACCGATGTTCCAAAACGTTCAATGCCGGCTGTGCTGTTCTTCACCAGTTCCTCCACCGAGAGAAGCTTTTTCCCGCCATCCCCCGACGCTATATTCCAGTCAAAGAACCGCACTCCCTGCGTATCCAGATAATCCGCAAATACCTCCATGTCGATGTCACTGACCGAATTGGAGCTTCCGCCCGGAAAACGGTACACCGTGCTCTCCACTCCGGTAACCTCATACACATAATCATGTATTTTCCTATAATCTCCGGCAAAGTCCTCCGGCGAATTATAGATCTCCGCGTACTTATGACTGTAAGAGTGCATCCCCAGAGTATGCCCCCTGTTCACAATCTCCTGCATTGCCTCTCTGGCATAATCGGTCTCCTTCCCCACCACGAAAAAGGTTGCCTTTACGCCGTAGCTGTCAAGTATGTCCAGAATATCATAAGTATATTTGCTGGGGCCGTCGTCAAAGGTAAGATACACCTTATGAGCCGCAGTTATTCCCGGATCTTCGGCTTCGGCAGACCCCTCAGGCTGCACACCGTCGGAAGCTTCCCCGGAGCCTTCCGTTTCCCTAAACGCATCAGAGGCCGAAAGTCCTTCCTCTCCCTGAACAGTATCTGCATCCCCCGGCTCTTCCTCTGCTCCCTGCGCCGCATTCTGCGCGGGAATCCACTCCTGCTCAGGCTGCTCCCGCTCGGCGCCGCCTGACCTTGCACTGCCTTCACCGGTAGTCATGGCCTCCCGGTTCAGCTCGTCCAGGCGCTTCTCCTGCTCTGTCACAATATTTGTCAGCGTCTCCACCTGTACGATCAAGCTGTCCAGGGTTTTATCCATGCTCTGTATCCGTTCCAACAGGATAAAGCATAAGACAGTGGGGAGCAGTATCACCATCACTGCTGTCAGAATAATACATTTTTTCAGCATTTGTATACGCTGTCGTCTGGCGGCAGCTGCGCGTTTATTGTCCTCCGCCATAATATCATCCATTCTATTTTCACTTTTCAGACTTAAGTATAGCATATTCCCTCTTTTTCGGAAAGACAAAAATAAAATTTTTCATACTTATACGATTTTACGGGAGTTTATCAGCCCTCTTGCAGGATTTTTCGGGATATGCTACAATAAACCGGGTCTGTAAATAGGATTGCCGAAGAAAGGAATACAATATACATGAGCTTTGAATTTGTAAAAAAACTTCCCACGCCCGCAGAAATCCGGGAACAGTTTCCGCTCCCCGAAGATCTGGTTAAAATAAAGGAAGCCAGGGACGCGGAAATCAGAGAGGTGCTTACCGGCAGGAGCGATAAGTTTCTTGTCATCATCGGGCCCTGCTCCGCAGACAATGAAACAGCAGTCTGCGACTATGTGACCCGGCTTGCCAAGGTCAACGAACAGGTCAGCGACAAGCTGATCCTGATTCCCCGGATCTACACCAACAAGCCCCGCACTACCGGCGAGGGCTACAAGGGTATGGTACATCAGCCCGATCCGGAGGGGAAGCCGGACTTTCTGGCCGGTCTGATCGCCATGCGGAAAATGCACATCCGGGCCATGGCGGAGACGGGTCTCACCGCCGCCGACGAAATGCTGTACCCCGAAAACTGGCGCTATGTATCGGACATTCTCTCCTATGTGGCAATCGGCGCCCGCTCCGTGGAGGATCAGCAGCACCGCCTGACGGTCAGCGGCTTTGACGTGGCCGCAGGAATGAAGAATCCCACCAGCGGTGATTTGTCCGTGATGCTGAACTCCGTCTATGCGGCCCAGCATCCCCACTCCTTTATTTACAGGGGCTGGGAGGTCAATACCACCGGCAACGACCTGACTCACACCGTTTTGCGCGGGGCCACCAATAAGCATGGCAACAATATTCCCAATTATCACTATGAGGATTTGAACCTTTTGCTGGAAATGTATGATAAGATGGATTTAAAGAATCCTGCCTGCGTCATCGACGCCAACCACTCCAACTCCGGCAAGCAGTTTGAGCAGCAGATTCGGATTGTCAAAGAGGTTATGCACAGCCGCAAATTAAATCCGGATATCCACAAGCTGGTAAAGGGCGTTATGATTGAAAGCTATATCGAGGAGGGCTGTCAGAAGGTAGGCGGCGGCGTCTACGGAAAGTCCATCACCGACCCCTGTCTGGGCTGGGAGGACTCCCGAAAGCTGATTTACGATATTGCGGAATACGAGTAAGCGCTGCCGCGCACAAAAACACAGCTTCCGGCTTCAGATAAACCCGGAGAGATGTGATTACAGATCACTTCAGAATACCTTCAGGCAGCCAGTCAGCAGGCGCGGGTTCACATAGCCTTCCAGCAGGCAGCCCAGCGCCGCAATGGCGCCGATGATTCCCAATTTCCCTACCTTTTTCAGCCAGAAGACCCTGTCTCCCGCATCCACACTGAAACCTCTGGAGTAAATTGCCCTGTACAGACCTTCGCACCACCCCAGCATCAGCGCAAGGGCGGGAACATAGAGCAGGTACTGAGGGAAGACGCCTGCTGCAGCCAGCAACAGACCTTTCAGTCCGTAGCGCAGCACCAGAATCGATACATATGCGCCCGCCGCCATGCCATACCATGCGGCCGCTCCTATACAGACCGCATACCCCAGATAGGTGGTGGCAAGCACTGCCAGGACAAGCAGCACAAACAGCCGCTTTCTGAGAACATAATAAAAAAGAGCACTGCCGTCCACGGTCATATATTTCATGCCTGACAGAATAGACTCGTCAAACAATCCCGTGCCGTCCGCAAATGTGCTCTTTCCTATATTTAATATTAAAATTCCAACCAACACACCGGCACAAAACACCGGCAGCAGATTTTTCCCGCCTGTCTGTACCTGTTTCCCGAATATCTTCATCTCCGCCGCCCTGCTCCCGCATATCCATTGCTTATCCATTTGTATGCGGCTGGTATGGAGGGTATGACAGGAGTTTATTCCCCTGAGCAATGAGCCAAGTCAACGTAGTTGACTTACGCAAGCTTTGCGGCATAGGTCAGAATACCGCATATGGTCTTGGAATCCTGGATCTTACAGTCAAATATCATCTGCTTCAGTTCCTCCAGTTCATAAGCCTCCACATTCAGATATTCGTCCTCGTCCAGGTGCTGCTTTCCCGGCTTTAAACCCTTCGCCAGATAAATGTCTATCTTTTCATTGCAGAAGGCTACCGTGGTATAGATGGAATTCAGCAGTTCCAGCTTATCACAGGTGTAACCTGTCTCCTCCTCCAGTTCTCTCCGGGCCGCAGTCTCCGTAGGCTCCTGCCGTCCGTTCAGGCCGCCCGCGGGAATCTCCAGAGTCTCCCGCTCCAGGGCGTTGCGGTACTGGCGGACCATCAGCAGCTTCCCGTCCTCCCGGACAGCCACCACTGCCGCCGCTCCCTTATGGTCGATCAAATCCCACTTCGCGGTATTCCCGTTGGGAATCAGCATGGTGTCCCGATAATAATCGATAATAGCGCCTTTAGCCACCAGTTCCCTGCTCAATCTCTTATATTCTTCCATAGAAACCTCCCTACGCTTCTCCACCCTGCAGAAGCTTCTCTACACTCACAAGCTTTACACACAGCACAAACAGCTCCGTAGCCATGGACATTTCCTCCGGTGTGGGAAAGGAGGGGGCAATACGGATATTGCTGTCCTTCGGATCCTTTCCGTAGGGGTAAGTAGCTCCCGCACCCGTCAGCACTACGCCGGCCTCCTTACACTTTGCAACGATTGCCTTTGCGCATCCTTCCATGGCGTCGAAGGAAATGAAATAACCGCCGTTGGGCTTTGTCCAGGTTCCGATCCCCAGTCCCCCCAATTCCTTTTCCAGAATCCCCTCAACCGCTTCAAACTTAGGCCGCATCAGCGCCGCATGCTTTTTCATATGCTCCTTGATTCCGTCAAAATTCTTAAAATACCGGGCATGACGAAGCTGATTAATCTTGTCGTAGCCGATGGTCTGTATTGTCAATGACTTCTTGATGCACTCCAGATTCCCGGCAGAAGAAGCAATAGCCGCCACTCCTGCACCGGAAAAGCTGATTTTGGAGGTGGACGCAAACTCATATACCATGTCCGGATTGCCCGCCTTTTCACACTCCTCCAGAATCTCCAGGATCTTATCCTGTCTCTCCGGCTCATCATAGAGATGATGCACCGCATAGGCGTTATCCCAGAAAATACGAAAATCCTTTGCCGCAGGCTTCAGGTTTGCAAACCGCCTCACTGTCTCGTCAGAATAAGTATATCCCTGAGGATTGGAATACTTGGGAACGCACCAGATGCCCTTGACGCTCTCATCCTCCGCTACCAGCCGCTCCACCATATCCATATCAGGCCCCTGAGGGGTCATGGGCACGGTAATCATTTCGATTCCAAAGTGCTGGGTAATGGCAAAATGCCTGTCGTAGCCGGGCGCCGGACACAGGAACTTTACCTTTTCCAGCCTGCACCAGGGAGTATTGCCCATAACGCCGTGAATCATAGCGCTGGACACTGCGTCGTACATGATATTCAGGCTGGCGTTTCCGTACACAATCACGTTTTTCATGGAGACGCCCATGATATCCGCCATCATCTGCTTAGCCTCGTCCAGACCGTCCAACACGCCGTAATTCCGCACGTCCACGCCGTTCATGCTCTTCATATCGCTCTTTGAGTTCAGAACGTCAAAAATATCCATTCCCATATCCAGCTGGGCTACGGATGGCTTGCCCCGGGACATATCCAGCTTAAGCCCCTTTCCCTTCACCACCTCAAAGTCCTTCTCCAGCTGCTCCTGCAATGATAACAGTTCCTCTTTGCTCAATTCCTGATACGCTTTCATACTGCCTCCTCAGATTATCATTGGATAATTGTATACAATCATACATTCACTCGAACTATCATACTACAAGAGGCAGGATTCCACAAGAGGAAATTTCAAAATTGCGGAAATATGCAAATTTACGGTTATAATGCAAAAAAGCTGCTGCCTTACAAATTATATTTGTCAAAGCAACAGCTTTTCTCTCTTATGAAATTTTCAAGTCCGAACCTTTTGTCATGGTTACTTTGCGTATTCGATCACGCGGCTTTCGCGGATAACGTTTACCTTAATCTGTCCGGGATACTCCATTTCCGTCTCAATCTTCTTGGAAATATCGCGGGCCAGCAAAACCATATCGGCATCCGAAATCTGCTCCGGCACAACCATTACTCGAACTTCCCGACCTGCCTGAATAGCAAAAGATTTATCTACACCTTTGAAATTGTTTGTTATTTCTTCTAATTGCTTTAATCTGCTAGTATAGGTTTCCAGTGTTTCCCTTCTAGCTCCCGGTCTTGCAGCGGATATTGTATCAGCAGCTTGTACAATACATGCAATCA
>JAMPFR010000070.1 GCA_023664365.1 Acetatifactor muris
GATATGAGGCATCCGGAGCAGGCCATAACAGAATTTTCCTTTCAAGGCTGCCTGCCAAAGAAAACGGTATACAAATCCCGGATGCTCCGCTATAATATATAGATAGCCGTCGGAGTCAGGTCAATATTCCCGCAGCGGGCGCAGTGTGTCCAAGGGACACATATAATGCAATGCGGTATAATGGTAATACGGCGGCAAGGGAGGAAACTTATGCACTCACCTATAGAAATTGCAAGAAATTTTGTGGAAATCGGGATACATAAGGTAAAGCTTTCCATCTGGAAAATGGTGATATTGGGAGTCTTTGCCGGGATTTTTATCGGCTTTGCGGGAATCGCCTCCACCACCATATCCGCAACGGTGGAGAACGGCTCTGTGGCCAGGCTTTTAAGCGCCGCTGTTTTCCCTGCGGGGATGGCAATGGTACTGGTGGCGGGCAGTGAGCTTTTCACAGGCAATAACCTGATTATCATCAGTGTTCTGGAGAAGAAGATCAGACTGCGGGATATGCTGAAAAACTGGATTTTTGTTTTTCTGGGTAACTTTATCGGGGCGGCCCTTGTGGCGGTATTGGTGGTGTACGGACATACCCCTGATTTATATGGAGGCAGATTGGCGGAAAAGATGGTGGCGGCGGCCTTAAGCCGTGTGGAGCAGAGCTTCCCGGAGGCGTTTATACGGGGCATACTCTGTAATATTCTGGTCTGCATCGCGGTCTGGGCTGCTTTTGCGGCAAAGAAGGTGTCCGGCAAGCTGCTGATGAGCTTCTGGCCGGTGATGCTGTTTGTGCTCTGCGGCTTTGAACACAGCATTGCCGACATTTATTTCTGCATTGCCGGAATTCTGACCTCCGCGGAGTACGGCGTCAGCCCGGGAAGCCTGAATGTGGCAAGCTTTCTGCTGAAAAATCTGCTGCCTGTGACGCTGGGCAACATCGTGGGGGGAGCGGGAATCGTAGGGGCAGGCTACTGGCTGGTATATCTGCACCGCACGCCTTATTCTGCGGTATCCATCGAGGCGGAGCAGGAGGAAATGGATATTGCCGAGGAGTATTAAGATTAGAATAAAATGCAGCCATAGTGCGAATTAAAATAAATCAATATTAAGAACAACAAAAGTCATTGATTTTGCTGAAAAACATGCTAGTATAAATGAAATAAACAGTCAATAACCCCGCTGCAAGCAACGGGGCATGGAATTTGAAGCGCTGCAAGCAGCGGGGTATTGACTCTCGCGGCATTGCCAAATGTCCATGCAAGCATGGCCGTTTGGCTCATTGCTCGCGGGAATAAATTAAGACAGAGAGCAGGATAAAATCATGAACAAAACAAGTATAAAAGAGAAATACAAAAAGTCCTACCACATGCCGCCGGAGGTCACCTATGACTGGGTGAAGAAGGACAGCATCGATAAGGCGCCGATTTGGTGCAGCGTGGATCTGCGGGACGGCAACCAGGCTCTTATCGATCCCATGAGCCTGGAGGATAAGCTGGAATTTTTCAGGCTGCTGGTAGAGATTGGCTTTAAGGAGATAGAAGTAGGCTTTCCCGCTTCCTCCGATACGGAATACAATTTTATCCGTGCGCTGATTGAACGGGACATGATTCCCGATGATGTGACGATCCAGGTGCTGACCCAGGCCAGGGAGCACATTATCCGCAAGACCTTTGAGGCAGTGAAGGGAGCGCCCCATGCCGTGGTGCACCTGTACAATTCCACGTCGGTAGAGCAGCGGGAGCAGGTATTTAAAAAGGATAAGGAAGCAATCAAGAAGCTGGCGGTGGACGGCGCGGCGCTTTTAAAGAAGCTGGCAGAGGAGACGGAAGGCAATTTTACGTTTGAGTACAGTCCGGAAAGCTTTTCCCAGACAGAGGTGGAGTATGCGCTGGAGGTCTGCAATGCGGTGCTGGATGTATGGAAGCCGGACAAAGCCCACAAGGCGATTATCAATCTGCCTACCACGGTACAGGTGGCTATGCCCCATGTCTTTGCCTGCCAGATAGAATATATGCACAGGCATCTGAAATACAGAGAAAACGTGGTACTCAGCGTTCATCCCCACAACGACAGGGGCTGCGGCGTCAGCGACGCGGAGTTCGGTATTCTGGCCGGAGCCGACCGGGTGGAGGGAACCCTGTTCGGCAACGGGGAGCGCACGGGAAATGTTGACCTGGTGACAGTGGCCCTGAACATGATGTGCCACGGCGTGGACAGCGGACTGGATTTCAGCCATATCATGAAGATAAGAGAGGAGTACGAGCGTTTTACGGGCATGAAGGTTCACGAGAGAACTCCCTATGCCGGAGACCTTGTATTTACTGCCTTTTCCGGTTCTCACCAGGACGCCATCAGCAAGGGTATGGCATGGCTGAAGGAAGGAAAGAGCGGGAAGAGATGGGATGTGCCGTATCTGCCCATTGATCCCGGAGATGTGGGACGGGAGTATGAGTCGGACGTCATCCGTATTAACAGTGTCTCCGGCAAGGGCGGCGTTGCCTTTGTGCTGAAGCAGCAGTTTGGATTTTCGCTGCCCGGGGCTATGAAGGAAGAGGTAGGCTATCTGGTGAAGGGCGTCTCCGACAGGCGGCATCAGGAGCTTCTGCCCGCTGAGATTTATGCAATCTTTGAAGAAAATTATATCAATCCCCGGAGTGTATTCCGGATTCCCGAGTGCCACTTTAAGCAGGAGGACGGCATCCGGACGGAGGTAAGCATAGAACAGAACGGCGTTACGCGGGTCATTAAGGCGGCAGGCAACGGGCGCCTTGATGCGGTAAGCAATGCCATCAAGACATTTTTCGGCATGAGCTATCAGCTGTCTGTATATGAGGAGCATGCCATTTCCAAGGGTTCCAGCTCCAAGGCGGCGGCTTATGTGGGAGTGATGTGCAGCGGACAGCTTTACTGGGGCGTGGGAGTGGACGAAGACATTATCAAGGCGTCCATCGGAGCTCTGGCCTCTGCGGCCAACAAGCTGGCGGCGGAACAGCATATCACCTCCGGCAGGGAGGAGCGCATTGTGGAAATCATCAGCTATATTCAGAATGATTACAAAAATGTGACACTGGAGACCCTGTCTGAGGAATTCCATCTCTCCAAGCCCTATCTCTCCAAATATATTAAGGAAAAGGCGGGAATGACCTTTCAGGACGTGGTGAAGAAGGAACGTATGAAAAAAGCCCGCACCATGCTGCGGGAGACCGGCCACACCGTGGAGACCATTGCCGCAGAGGTGGGCTATGAAAATGTGGAGCATTTTAACCGGCTGTTTAAAAAGACCTATGGAATGACGCCGGTGCAGTACAGGAAACAGGGATGATAAGATAATAATCGGTAAAAGGTGAGGATGCCGCAGATTTCAGCAATCGGCGGCATCCTTTTCCGAAGCACTTTGAACCTCCGAAGCATCTGCGGGAATCTCCCGGCCCGTAGGTTTTAAATGGAGCCAGCGCTCCATGCGGCTTCTGGGGAGAAGATAATTCAGCAGAAGCGCTATGGCTACTCCGATGCCGGTGTCAATCATACGATGCAGCGCGTAGTCGATATGATGGGCAGGAGTGCTGAAAAGAATAATACACAGAACCACGCCCCCCGGCTGGACGCCTCCCGGCCAGTGAAAGAGCACACAAAGGGAAATCATGACAATGATACCTATAAAAGTCAGGGGCAGGCGCAGCCAGTAGTTTCCCTCCGGGAAGGCAAGATGCTCCAGCCAGTACAGAAGCATACCGATAAAGCCGCCGATGATGGTGCCGAAAAAGCGGTTGCCGCCGCTGCGGCGGGATTCCTCCATGTCAGCCCCCATGCCGAAAATGGCGCCGATACAGGCAAAGGTGGGGTTGCCGCCCAAAAGGGGAATGGCATAGAGAAGAGCTGTGAGCAGCACGGCAAGGGCGGTTTTGAGGCTTCTCAGGCCCAGGCCGGGAATGGGGGCGTGTACGGAATGATGATCTTCCATAATAGTTCTTCTTCCTCCTGTTTCAAGAATAGATTCGGCAGCACCGCCGCCGTTATGGGGACAGGGAGTGCTGCCGGAATATTTTCATAAGTTGCTTTTGTATCGGGCCTTAAACGCCGGGAGTCTCATAGCCGGAGGTCTCAAAGCCGGGTTCAACCGCAACATGCTCTACGGTGTTGTAGCGCAGCTGCAGGAACTGTGCCCGGTCTTTATTGTACATTTTTCTCAACTCGTCGGAATAGCCCACAATTACCCAGGGGAATATTTCACCCATCTTTTTCAGGATGTCCTGCGCGGTCGGCTCGTCGGGAACGCCGATGCTGACTGAGTTCTTAAAGCCATCCGCATAAACCATGACGCTGTAGGTAGTGCCGGTTTTGACGCCGTTGGTGCGGTGCGTGGTGGTGTTCTGGTATGCCCACATAATCTTGCTGTTGGGGATTGCTCTGGGCATTGAGGTGTTCAGGCCGTAGTAGGTGCATAGCCTGCCGATCCGTATGTCGCTGTGTTTGGTATAGCAGGAAGCCGAAGCCATGTCGGATTCAACGGCAGAGTCGGTATAGCCGGCATTCTGATAATCAAAGATAAACCGCTTCAGGAAGCTGCCCTTAGCGCCCTTTACAATGCGGACGATACCCCACAGAATCAGCGCAACGCCTCCCGCAAAGAGGAGCACATAGCCGTATTTCACCGTATCCAGGCTCAGGTTTACGTCTATGTAATAAGGAATCGCCAACTCCTTAAAGTCTTCCTCGCTCCATTCCATGTCATCCACGAACAGCTCATGGAAATGGTCATAATACTTGTCGGGGAAAAACCTCTTTACCTTGCCGGTGACCTTCAGGGAGTCGGGAGCAGGTATTCCGTAAGTGTTGTAATAATTTACGATGTCGTCTACCTCGTTTCTCAGGCTTTTGGGAACCTTGATAGCCATAAAGCGGTAATCGGTTTCGTAGACGTCGCCGGTGGCAATGAGATACCAGTAATAGTTGTAAGTGGTACGGTTTGTAGAGGTATTCTTAGTGCCCTGCTGCAGATAACATCCATACACAATGTTTAAGTCTGTCTCAACCAGCTGGCCGCCCATCCTCTCCGGCCGCAAATCCTCAAACGCCGCATACCCGGCCAATGCGTAAAATGCGCTGACGGCATTGTAAACAGCCAGCACCAGGCCGGCGATTATCAGGATAATCGATGTGGGCAGCGACTTTTTAAATCCTTTTTTCTTTAGATCTTCTAACATATTTGCCTCCTGTTCATAAGAAAATGGTTATATATAAAACTTTAGCACAGAGAGAAAAGGTTTGCAAGGCCGAACTGCACTTTACAGTTTGGCGGGAATCGTGTAAAATATAGAACGTGGCGCGGCAAAACCGTATGCCAAAGAAATAAAAAGGCTTCAGAATGGAGGAAAAATATGAAATTCAGGGATATGCCCTACGAGAGGGTGGATTTTGAGCAGGTTGAAAAGGAACTGAAGGCGCTTATGGAGGAATTCGACGCTGCAAAAAGCGGCGAGGAGCAGTTTGCCGTACATCAGAAATTTTATGAGCTGAACGACAGGGTAAGCACGCTGTACACCATTTCCCATATCCGCTTTGACATTGATACTACGGATGAATTTTATGAGAAGGAACACGAATACTATGACGAGAAGCTGCCGGTGTACAGCAATCTGGTGCTGGCCTATGAGAAAAAGCTGTATGATTCCCCCTACAGGGAGTATCTTGAGAGCAAGATAGGGCCCGTGGCTTTTAAAAATATGGAGATTGCCCAGAAATCCATGGATGAGAAGCTGATTCCCTTAAAGCAGGAGGAAAATAAGCTGACCATGGAGTATGACAAGCTGATTGCCGGCGCAAAGATTCAGTTTGACGGCAAGGAGCTGAACCTGTCCCTGCTCCGCCCTTATCTGGTACACCGGGACAGAACGGTGAGGGCTGCGGCGTGGAAGGAATACAACGCCTATTTTGAAGCAAATGCGGACAAGCTGGATGAAATATATGACAAGCTGGTGAAAAACCGCACTGCCCAGGCGAAGCTGATGGGCTATGAAAATTATCTGCAGCTGGGCTATTACCGCATGGGACGCAACTGCTACGGGCAGGCCGAGGTGGAGGCTTACCGGGCGCAGGTGAAACAGGATTTTGTGCCCTTTGCAGAGGAGCTGCACGAGCGCAGAAGGAAGCGTCTGGGACTGGATAAGCTGAGCTGTATCGACAACGCGGTATATTTTAAGGAAGGAAATCCTGCGCCCACAGGCACTCCCGACGAGATTCTGGCGGCAGGGCAGAAGATGTACGGGGAGCTTTCTCCGGAGACAAAGGAATTTATGGACTTTATGATGGAGAACGAGCTGTTCGACGTGCTGGGGCGCAAGACAAAGAGGGCGGGAGGCTACATGACCTATATGCCCCTGTACAATTCTCCCTTCGTGTTTGCGAACTTTAACGGTACCAGCGGCGACGTGGATGTGATTACTCATGAGTGCGGACATGCTTTTCAGGGGTATCTCTCCGGAAAGGATCCTATCAGAGAGCATGGGGACATAGGCATGGAGACGGCGGAGATTCATTCCATGTCCATGGAATTCTTTACCCAGGGCTGGATGGAGCTGTTTTTCGGCAGCCGGGCCGAGGATTATATAGAGATGCACCTGGAGGATTCGGCGGCGTTTATTCCCTACGGCTGCATGGTGGATGAATTCCAGCACATTGTGTATGAGAATCCGGATATGACTCCCGCAGAGAGGCATGCCGCGTGGCTGAAGCTGGAGCGAGAGTACAGGCCCCACATGGATTACAGCGGCTGTGAATTTTTTGAGAAGGGCGGCTTCTGGCAGAAGCAGCATCACATTTATAACTCCCCGCTCTACTATATCGATTACTGCCTTGCCCAGACCTGTGCGCTGCAGTATAAGGTAAAGATGGACGAGGATTACAGGGCGGCCTGGGAGAGTTACCTGAAGCTGTGTAAGCTGTCCGCCAGCGATTTCTTCACCAATATGATAAAGGAAGTGGGCCTGGACAATCCCTTTGAGCCCGGCTGCATGAAAAATATTGTGGAAAAACTTGAAAAATATGTGAAATGAGTTGCGAAAGCGGCGGGCCATGGAGTATAATTACTCAAATTTATTATGATTCAGTTTGCAAAGAGAGGATTATTATGTCTAAGAAAGTAACGGAGAACACAGAGGAAAAAAAGGTTGTGACGAAATACGACCTGAAAATGCAGAGAAAGGAAGAGGCGAGGAAAAAGGCCAAGAGGGATGAACTGATCGGCAGGATTGCGGGGATTGTCATCGTTGCGGTGTTGTTCTGCCTGGTGGCTTCCTTTCCCATTCGCAGCTATCTCACCGTAAACGGCACTTATATTGAAATTGCGGGAGAAAAGGTGTCCAGATTGGAATTTGATTACAATTACAATCTGATGAAAAACAGCTTTATAAGCCAGAACGGCTACTATATGAGTATGCTGGGCATGGATTTGAGCGGCGACCTGTCCGCTATGATGTATTCGGATACGCTGACCTTTCAGGATTATTTTGAACAGCTGGCGGTAGAAAACATAGCCGGCAACAAAGCCCTGCGGGACAAGATGAAAGAGGCGGGCTTTACCTATGATACCACGGAGGAATATGCGGAATACGAGGAAGCGTTGAAGGAAGCCGCCGCTGATGCGGGAGTGACGGAGAAAGCTTATATACAGCAGCTGTACGGCGCCTATGCCACGGCGTCCCGTGTGAAGGGTTTTGTCACGGAAACACTGGAGCTGAGCGCATATTATGAACAGCTTTCCGAGGAGAAGGCTCCTTCCGAGGCGGATATTCAGGCATACTATGAGGAGCACAGGGATGATTATGATTCCGTAAATTACCGCATCATTACCGTGAATGCGGAGCTGCCCACAGAACCCACAGACCTGGCCGACCCCGTAGAGGAGACGGAAGGAACCCAGGGAACGGAAGGGGCAGAAGGAACAGAGGGAAGCGATACGGAGGCGGCATATGAGCCCTCCGAGGCGGAGATTGCCTTTGCCATGGAGGAAGCCCAAGCGAAGGCGGAGGCTGCTTTGGAAACAATTCTCAAGCAGGGCGAGCTGCAGGAGAACGTGAAGCGCAGTGCGGTTTCCAGCCTGCTTCGGGACTGGCTCTTTGACAGCGGGAGAAAGGCGGGAGATACCACGGTGATTGAAAATACCACCGGTCATCTCTATTATGCGGTAGAGTTTGAGAGCCGCAGCTTGGATCAGACGCCTACGGCGGACGCCAGACTCATTTATGTCAGCACGGATTCCGCCGTCAGTGCGGAGGCTATACTGGAGGAGTGGAAGAATGGCGCCGCCACGGAGGACAGCTTTGCAGAGCTGGCGGACAAGTATGGCGCCGCCACAGAGGGAGGCCTGCGGGAGGGACTGACTGCAGGCAGTATGACGGATGCGCTGGATGACTGGATATTTGACAGCGCACGGACAGGCGGAGAGGCAGCAGCCATTTCGCTTGGAGAAGGCCAAAGTTCTTATGTTGTCTATTATGTGGGGGCAAACGATCCTGACTGGTTCCTGGATATAGAGAGTACGCTGCTGACCGAGCGGATGACGGCTTATATGGAAGAAATTTCTCAGGGCTATGAAGTGACAAATGCCAGAGGCAATCTGAATTATCTGAAGGTGCAGGAGGCCGAGGCTGCAGCCGCTGCCTTAGAGGACGCCTCCGGCGAGAGCGGCGGGTCTGAGCAGGAATCGGGAGAGAGCGGGGAGTCCGGACAGGACTAGCGTAAGAAGCGTATGAAAAAAACGTTGGTTTTGGACATTGACGGAACTCTGACAAATTCGGAAAAGCAGATTACGCCCGCCACAAAAAAGGCGATTCAGAACCTGATGAAGCGGGGACAGAAGGTGATTCTTGCCTCAGGCAGGCCTGCGCCGGGTATGATCAGGTTTGAAAAGGAGCTTGAACTGGAAAAATACGGAGGATATCTGCTCTCCTTTAACGGGGCCAGGATCGTGGACTGCTATACGGGGGAAATCCTCTACCAGCGGCTTCTGCCCCGTTCTCTTCTGCCGGGGCTGTATCGTTTTGCAGCGGACAACGGATGCGGCCTGATTACCTACCTGGGCAGCGAGGTCATTTCGGCTTTTGCCGCAGATAAATATGTGGAGCTGGAAGCCCGCATTAACGGCCTTCCGGTGAGAGAAGTGGAGAATTTTACGGAGTTTGTGGACTTTGACATTAATAAGTGCCTGATGACTGCGGAGCCGGAGAAGGCGGAGCGGCTGGAACAGGAGCTTCGGGAGCGGTACGCGGGCCGGGCGGACGTTTACCGTTCCGAGCCTTACTTTATTGAAATTGTGCCGAAGGATGTAAACAAGGCGGCGTCCTTGGAGAAGATCCTGCCCGTGCTTGGGGTTTCCAGGGAAAATACGGTTTGCTGCGGCGACGGCTTCAACGACGTTTCCATGATAGCATATGCAGGCGTAGGCGTGGCCATGGGAAACGCGCAGCAGGCGGTGAAGGAAGCGGCGGACTATGTGACGGCCACCAACGATGAAGACGGCCTGATACAGGTGATTGAAAAATATTTTTAAATGTACGGGGAGGGAAGCGTGGGCAGCAAGTATAAGGTAACGATATCGATACCGGACAAGGCCGGGCATATTCTGAAAACCCTGCAGGCAGCAGGCTTTGAGGCCTATGTGGTGGGCGGCTGTGTGCGCGATTCTCTTCTGGGAAGGGAGCCCAAGGACTGGGATATTACTACCTCCGCCAGACCGGAACAGGTAAAGGCTCTTTTTCCCCGCACCGTGGATACGGGACTGAAGCACGGAACCGTCACGGTACTTCAGGACGGAGAAGGCTTTGAGGTCACGACCTACCGTATTGACGGAAAGTACGAGGACGGCAGGCACCCCAGCGAGGTAACCTTTACGCCCAGTCTGGAGGAGGATCTGCTGCGCCGGGACTTTACCATAAACGCCATGGCCTATAACGACGAGGCGGGACTGGTGGATTTTTGGGGCGGCAGGCAGGACATGCGCATAGGAGTCATCCGATGCGTGGGTAATCCGGAGGACAGGCTGCGGGAGGACGCCCTGCGCATTCTGCGGGCTGTGCGCTTTGCCGCTCAGCTGAGATACCACATTGACGCGTATACCATGACGGCAGCCCGCAGGCAGGCTCCCAACCTGAGCAGGATCAGTGCGGAGCGCATTCAGGCGGAGCTGGTGAAGATATTGTTGTCCGATCATCCGGATTATCTCCGGGGCGCTTATTCCATGGGGATTACAAAGGTAATTCTGCCGGAGCTGGACCGGGCCATGGAGACGCAGCAGAATCACCCGCACCATATTTACAGTGTGGGCGAACATATTCTGCGTTCCATGAAGGCGGTGGAGCCCGATAAGGTGCTGCGCCTTACCATGCTGCTGCACGATATAGGAAAGCCGGATACTCTGACGGTGGACAGGAGGGGGATTACCCACTTTCACGGACATGCGAAGGCGGGCGCCGAGATGGCAAGGGAAATCCTGCACAGGCTGAAATTTGACAACGCTACCATAAACATGGTGTACAGGCTTGTGCTGTACCACGATTACGGAAATGATGCGGAGCCGACTCCGAGAGCGGTGCGTCGTGCCGTAAATAAAGTAGGGGAGGATGTGTTTCCCCTGCTTTTTCCCATAAAATATGCGGACATCTCTGCCCAGAGCGACTACATGCTGAAGCAGAAGCTGGAACGGCTGAAAAAGTGGGAGCAGCTGTATCAGGAGATGTGTGAGAGACAGGAGTGTGTAACTCTGAAAGACCTGGCGGTTACGGGCTCTGATTTGATTGCCGCCGGCATGGAGCCGGGAAAGGAGCTGGGAGAGGTTCTGCAGAAGCTTCTTCAGCTTGTGCTGGATCGCCCTTCCTGGAATACAAAGGAGAAACTGCTGGCCGAAGCGGAAAAGCTGATGAATTAACAACATACTTTTTTGCTCCACCTCATAAGATATGATGAAGCAGGCGCTTTCAAGCCTGAACAAACATATGCAGGAGGGGCGGTCAGTGAACGATAGGGCAGTGGAATTACTGGAACAGTATGATATAGAGGTGCTTCGAACCAGAAAAGGAAGAGGCGCCATTGTGTGTGATACGGCGAACGGATGCCTGGTGTTTAAGGAATACAGCGGGAATGAGGAGCGGGCCGTGCTGCAGAACAGGCTGCTTCAGAGGATTGCCGCCGCCGGAAAGGTGCGGACGGAAAGCATTGTGCCCTCCAGGGAAGGCGGCCTTTTTGTAAGGGACGGAGATGGGACGGCTTATATCCTGAAGACCTGGCAGGAAGGCAGGGAGTGCAGCATCAGTGAAAGAGGCGAGTGCGTACAGGCGGTAAAGCTTCTTGCAAAGCTGCATGAGAGCATGGCGCTGCCTGCCGGAGAGGCAGGAACCTTTGCCGTATATGCGCCGGAGAAGGAATATGAGAAGCACAACCGTGAGATACGGCGGGTGAAGAAATATCTGAAGCAAAAGGGGCAGAAACAGCCCTTTGAGCTCAGCCTGCTTGGCTCCTGCGATTACTTTCTGGAGCAGGCCCTGGAGGTCACGGAGGAATGGAAACAATACAGGGAAGCCTTTCAGAGAAGGGACGCCGGGGCGGAGAAGGCGGAAACGGTTACCTTCTGCCACGGAGATTACCAGTATCATAATATTCTGATGACTCCCGGCGGCTGGTTTGTGGCGAATTTTGAGAAGTGCCTGCCGGATCGTCCCGTGCGGGATCTGTATCTGTTGCTGCGAAAGCTGCTGGAGAAAGGGAACTGGTCGCCGGTACTGGGTCTGGATCTGCTGCAGGCATATGAGAAGGAGCGGCCTCTGTCGGCGGAGGATCGCATCGATTTGTATTACCGGCTGGCATATCCGGAAAAGTTCTGGAAAATAGCAAATTTTTATTATAATTCGGGAAAAGCCTGGATTCCGGGAAAGAATCAGGAAAAACTGGAGAAACTGACAGCACAGGAAAAAGATAAGCAACGGTTTTTGAACGAGGTATTCAGAGACGTCCGCAGATAGGAGCAGGCAGTGAAGGTAAAAGACAAAAGAAAGAAAAGCTTTAGGTGCAGAGCTGTTTTACTGGCCGGGGCGCTGGCGGTATGGCTGACGGCCTGCGCCAATCCCTTTCAGAGAGGCGGGGAATACGGGACGGAGGAGCCTTCCTCCGGAGAAAGGGCGGATACGGGGTTTATCGTGACGGGGCCGGACAGCTACGATTCGGCGGATACGGCTATATTTGTGGACAGGGACGGCGAGAAGGGCACGGCCACCTTTCTGAACCTGGATACGGGAAAGAGGTATACTCTTTCCATAGACGGCACCACCTGTTTTTATGATAAATACGGCGGGAGCATCTCCTTTGAGCAGGTGGATATCGGCGACATCGTGGATGTGACATTCCTGAAGTCCAAGAAGCATCTGACTTCTCTGCAGCTTTCTCCCGGCGCCTGGTCTTATGAGGATGTGGAGAAATATGAGATTAATACGGTGCGGGGCGAGGTAAGCATCGGGTCGGGGGTTTATAAGCTGACGTCCAACACACAGTACCTGTCCGAGGGCAGAAGCATGGACAGCATGGACCTGAACGCGTGGGACGTCCTAAGCTTTCAGGGGATTGACAGCCAGATACTTACCGTCCGGGTAGAAAGAGGGCATGGGTACCTGAGGCTGGTCAATGATGAGAATTTTGTAGGCGGCTGGATTGAGATCGGACAGAAAGAGATTCGCAGGATTACGGAAGATATGCTGCTGGTGGTGCCTGAGGGAAATTATCAGGTCAGCATCAGCAACAGAGGAGGCGGCGGCGTCAAGAGCGTTACTATCAGCCGCAATGAGGAGACTACGCTGGATATCGGAGACCTGGAGATTCCGGAGCCTCAGTACGGCATGGTGCTCTTTTCGCTGGATCCTTCTTCCGCGGAGCTTTATATCGACGGTGAAAAGACAGATCCTTCCGGGCCGGTGGATTTGATGTACGGGATTCATCAGCTGATTGCCAGAGCCGAAGGGTATCAGTCTGTCACCCAGTATATCCGGGTGGCCCAGGAGTCTGTGGGGATTAATGTGGTTCTGGATCCTAACGCTTCGGAAGAGGACGAGAAGGAAAGCAGTGAATCCTCTGCCGATACGGTTACGGATTATTATAAGGTATATGTGGACGCTCCCGAGGGGGTCGAGGTATATCTGGACGGCAACTATGTGGGAATTTCCCCCTGCAGCTTCCGAAAAAGCGCAGGAGTGCATGTGGTTACCCTGAGAAAAAGCTATTATGAGACCAGAAGCTATACAATACAGGTAGATGATGAGGAGAAAGATATATCGTTTTCGTTCGCAGGTCTTATTTACAGCGGAACCTCCACAGTTTCGGGAAATACGGCCTCCGGGAACACCTCTTCCAGGTAAAAAAATAAAAAAATGGCGCAAAATCAGTATTATTGCGTAAAATGCCTTGACAAACCTCTCGAAACCATATATAAATAATATAGATGTTTTGAGAGGACATCTGAGAACGTACAAAAAAGAAAACTCATACAGGAGGAGTTCAATATGAACAAAACAGAGTTAGTTGCAGCTATGGCTGAACAGGCAGGCGTATCCAAGAAGGATGCAGAAAAGACACTGAAGGCTTTCACAGACGTTGTTGCTGAAGAGCTGAAGAAGGGCGGCAAGGTTCAGCTGGTTGGATTCGGTACTTTCGAGGTATCTCAGAGAGCGGCAAGAGAGGGAAGAAATCCCCAGACCGGTAAGGCAATGAAGATTGCGGCTTCCAAGGCACCTAAGTTTAAGGCTGGCAAGGCTTTAAAGGATATGCTGAACTAAGTTAAGCTTTCGACTACAGCGGAGAACCTTCCAGAAGGTTCTCCGTTTTTGTTACCGCGAGCAA
This sequence comes from Acetatifactor muris, assembly GCA_023664365.1. Taxonomy (GTDB): domain Bacteria; phylum Bacillota; class Clostridia; order Lachnospirales; family Lachnospiraceae; genus Acetatifactor; species Acetatifactor muris_B. The sequence continues at coordinate 13,873 of JAMPFR010000070.1, forward strand.
AATGTGCCTTTCAGGCACATGAGCAAGTCAACGCAGTTGACTTTGTGCCAGTGCTTGTATCGGGGTTGTTGACTCATATGGCAATATGGTCGGTATACAGAGAGTATCGTTTCAGGCAGAAGGAGAGAAGTATGAGGCTGGATAAATATCTGAAGGTATCGCGCCTGATTAAGCGCCGTACCGTGGCAAATGAGGCCTGTGACAGCGGGCGGGTCATGATTAACGATAAGCCCGCAAAGGCGTCCGCAAATGTAAAGGCGGGCGATATTATCACCATTGCCTTCGGCAACAAAGAGGTGAAGGTAGAGGTGCTGGATGTGCAGGAGACCGTGAAAAAGGAGGAGGCAAAAGAACTTTTCAGGTATATTTAGTGCATGAACCGGGCCGCCGCCGCATAGGCTTTTAAAAAAGGATATTTTAAACGGAGGAGCTTATGGAGGATTTAAGCGGCAGCACGCGCACGCACAGGATGACCATGACAAACCGGAAAAACTGCACCATAAACGGTGTGAACGATGTACTTTCCTTTGACATCCATGAAATTCTTCTGGAGACAGAGCAGGGAATGCTGATGATAAAGGGAGACGACCTGCATGTGAGCAGACTTTCCCTGGAAAAGGGCGAGGTGGACGTGGACGGCAGGATAGACAGCTTTACATATTCTGATGCGGCAGGAAGCGGGCGCAAAACCGAATCTTTGCTGAGTAAGCTGTTCCGGTAATATTTATGGCAAATGAAAATGAATTTCTTTTGCATGCCCTGTTGATGGGCATTTTTATTACATTTGTCTATGACGTCATCAGAGTATTCCGCAGAGTGATTCCTCACAATTCCTTTTTTGTATCGCTGGAGGATTTGGGATTCTGGATATACTGCGGAGGTTCCGTTTTCCTGCTCATGTACCATGAGAGTAACGGCGAGCTGCGCTGGTTTGCCGTGTTTGGGGCGATCGGCGGAATGCTGTTGTACAGGAAGCTGGTCAGCCCTCTGTTTGTTAAGTATGTGTCGCTTGTCCTGTCTGAAATACTGGCAGGATTGGGTAAAGTTCTGGGGTTCCTGCTGCGGCCCCTGAAGCTTCTGATTCGGAAGGCAGCGGCGGGCATAGGCTGTATTGCCCGCAGAATCGGCCGCAGAATCAGGCGGGCGGTAAAATATAGGTTGACGTATCTTCTCAAAATGCTTAAAATAGGCTTAAAGGGCAGTTAGCTGCCGGGAGGGAGGGTCTATGGCGAGAACAGGGCGCAGAGTTGCTTACCGCAAGAGAAATCAAAACCGTTTCAGTATGTTTCTGGTATCCCTGGTGGTGCTGCTGATTATGGCGGCCGCCGCCTGGCGGAGCGTGGAGCTGCAGAAGAAGATTGACGCCAAGGCTCAGGAAAAGCAGCAGCTGGAAGAACAGATTACCCAGGAGAAGAACCGGACCCGGGAGATTGAGGAGTTTGGAAAGAAGATTCAGACCAAGGGCTATATTGAAGATATAGCGCGGGAAAAATTGGGACTGGTTTATGAAGGTGAGATTATGTTTAAGGAAGAAGAGTAGCAGGAGTTTAACGGCTCCTGCTTTTTTTGTCGCAAAAATTTAAGGCTGCCCTGCCCGGTTTTGACAAAAAAAGCGGATAGCGGGAATTTATACTTTGCGTTACAGTTTACACGGCAGACTGGGAAAGCGGGGCATAAAATGAAAACAGTGGAAAGTGAGCTTCGGACGGCGCAGGTATCGGAGCTGTGCAGAAAAAGACTTTTAAACTATGCGGACAGCTTTTATGAGCTGGCGAGAAGCTATGACGGAAGCTTTTCTCCGGAAACGGAGGACAGGCAGGCAATTTTGTCAGAGAGAAGGATCTGGGAAAACCGCCAGATATTAAAAAGCCATCTGCAGGAAATGGCAAAAATTATGACGGATGTAGCCGGGGAGGTGCTCTGTTACAGACCCATGGAGGACAGAAAAAGGCGGCTGATTGTGCGCGCCATGCGGGAGGAGGGCATCAGAGCGGAAAATCCCTGCTACATAACCGGAGACGATGGCAGGGAGGCCATTGTACTTACCTTAAGTACGGGCAGGAAAGGGAGTCTGCCTGCGGAGGAGGCGGCGGACATGCTTTCCGTGCTGCTGAACACAAGGCTGCAGCTTGCCGCGGGAAGTCCTTTTATGGTGGAAAAGGAGCCGCACAGTTATATTCTGGAGCGGGAGGCGCGTTTGGTGGCGTTGACCGGGTTTGCCAGAGTGACGGAGGAGGATGAGACGATTTCAGGGGACAATTATGCGGTTTTGGAGGCGGAGCGGGGTAAGCTGACCGTGATGCTTTCCGACGGCACCGGTTCCGGAGAGCAGGCGGCGGAGGACAGCGGGCATGTGCTGGATCTGATGGAAAAGCTTCTGGAAGCGGGGTACGGCGCTGAAGCGGCGGTGGAGATGGTGAACACGGCCCTGTTTGTCACGGGGGAGGACAGAAATCACCCTACCCTGGATGTGTGCAGCATGAATCTTTACAGCGGGGAATGCGAGTTCAGGAAGGTGGGCGGCGCGGCTGCCTTCCTGAAAAGAGAGGGGGAGGTGAAGCTGATTGCGGAAGGAAATCTCCCTCTGGGAGTTTTTTGGCAGACGAAAATCCAGCCTATATCAATCAGCCTGAAAAGCGGGGACTATCTGTTTATGATGTCTGACGGCGTGATAGACGCTTTCAGCGGGCAGGGCTATGAGAGCGCTGTGGGCAGGGCCATTGAGGATATGCAGGAACAGAATCCGGGAGAGCTGGCGGAACGGCTGCTGCGGATGGCTTTGATTGCCGCGGGCGGCAGAGTGCGGGACGACATGACTATAGCGGTGATTGGGGTGTGGGAGAACCATTTACAAAACTGAAGTAAATAATATAAAAAAGCCATATAATTAAATTGACAGATATATTTGAAGATGCTATTATTTAATCGGATAAAACGGTAATAGCCTTTCGGCTTTTCAGACAGAAAATATGATGGGAAAAAGATATGATTGAAGTTGAAAATATTACAAAAAAATATAAGAACGTAAATGCACTTAGTGATGTTTCATTTAAATTGGAAACGGGGGTATACGGGCTGGTTGGTGAAAACGGCGCGGGAAAAACCACTGTCATGAAAATCTTTACGGGACAGATTACACAAGATGCAGGACAAATTTTATTTCAAAAAAAGAAATGGAACAATGAGTGCAAAACAAAAGTGGGATATTTGCCGCAGAATTTTGAGTTTTTTGGGAATTTAACTCTTATGGAAGCGCTGGAATACTTGTTACTGGTTCGCGGTGAAAATCCGGATGAACAAAAAGAAGAACTGAAGATGTGGCTGGAGTATTTAAACTTAGCTGAGCATACTTCCAAAAAAGTAAAAGAATTATCGGGTGGAATGCGGCAGCGGATGGGAATTATACAGGCTTTTTTGGGGAAACCGGAGATTGTTTTATTGGATGAACCAACGGTAGGACTGGATCCTAAGGAACGGCTGGCCTTTAGAAATATGGTTAATGAAGTCTGTGATAATAAGACAATTCTTATTTCTACACATATCTTAGATGATGTAGAGAGTACTTGTGAAAAGATGATTTGCTTAAAATCGGGAAAAGTAATTTATGAAGGAAAAATAAGGACTTTCATTGATAAAACAGACGTTAATATTTATACGGCTACGCTTAGCAGGGAAGATTTTATAAAAGTCGGAAATGAAATTAACATCGTTGCAGTAAAAAGAGAGGAAGACCTGATAACGATTCGTTTTTTAATTAAAGATAAAAAGCCGGTCGAATCTATTCCCCTTTATCATAATACGGTTATCAAAAAGGCAGATACAACGTTGGAGGATGCTTATTTTTTGAATATGTAGCCTTATGACAGGGAAGAGGGTGTAAACTGTGTATAAAAGTATGCTTACGGCATGTTTGAGGGAAAAATTTGGCAGAATGTATGCCGTTTATTATATGTTAGCGGGAGTGATAGCTGTAATTGCTGCGGAGCCCCTGTCTTACGGGCTCCTTTTTATCATGGCAATGTTTACCGCGATGCAGGCAGCAAGAATGTTTGCCTGTCAGAAAATTAATTGTATCAATAACGGATATGTTTTTTTCAGATCGCATAAAGGAAGGAACATATTGATTGTAGCTTTATTGGCCGATATTCCCTGGCTGCTGTTTATAATAATTAAAGTTTTGATGAGTAAATCAAATATATTGTGTCCTATGATACTGATTTGGGGATATTCCGTTATCTTAGGCGCATTAATCGGTGCATACATAAACAAAGAAGTGATAGCGTATGCATTAATAGTATTATGCTTTTTTTTCTGTATTCAAAAGGTGTTAACTCATGAATTGTATTTTCGCTATGTTTCGCCGGTGCTTGTTTTTAATGGAGAAGTTAACATTTTTAATCTGTCGGGAATTTGCTTTTTGACAATTTCCGGAATATTCATGCTGCTCTTTCTTAAAAAAGTACCAGATTAATCATCCTGCTTGTGACACTGGTTTGTTTTTCGGGTCTGACATTATGTGAAATAAAAGTTGAAAGCACAATAGAAAATTATGAATATATAGTCGTTGACAATAAAGAATATTCAACAGAATACAACTATGTATTAAGTAAATATGACATGGAACATATTTCGGATGTAATTGCAGAGGCAGAGAAGTGTTTAGAGGAATATGGATTTGATTTCAAAACAAAGGAATATCATATGGATTTCACGATTTATTTTCCGTGGGAAGGAGCTCGGCAGAAGGTTTTTATCATTAACAGCAATAGCAGCTGTAACATTAATTTCTATGCAGAATCTTTATGTGAAATATCTGATGAAGAATTAATAACCAGGTATATATATTCGGCATTAGATCAAAACACTCAACTGCAGGAAATTGCAGCTAAATTGCTGATAGCTGATGTTGCTTCACAAGTTATATATAATGAAAGGTCTTCACAGATATCTGCTTTTTCATATGACAGTCTGGTGGAAAGTTATGGGTATGTCGCATCGCCTAAGCAATGTGTGATCGCTGAATGTATGAAAAGGGATCCTGATTCATTTGCGGCGCTTTATCATTCTTTAGAAACAATCAGCAATCTTAATGAGATTAAGATAGACGTCCTGGGAGTCAGCAGCGAATATGAAGAAATTTTCAGGAGGATTGTAGAATGAGTAAAGGAACAGATTTGAAAAGAATACACAAAGTCTCTGTAAAAGATATCAGTAAAAATTTTTTCCTGATTGGAACGGTAATACTTTCTTTTACTGTATGTTTGTCAGGAATGCTTGTCAATGTTTTTAGAGACGAAAGCTTAACGGAGGAAAAAAGGTGGATGATTTATGCAGGATTTATGCTGATTTCTGCTTTTGCAATGCCTCTTATTTATTTTATAAGATATGGCGATAGGAACAAGCAAATCATTAACACTCTAATCTATACAAAAATGCGCAATACGGCATTATATCAGCACCTTATCGGATTATATCATGTCATAATATTCACGGCTGTATATGGGATTTTTGTCTTATTACTGTCAATATGGGATTCTGTACATTTTTTCGATATCTGGTTATTGCTTTCGGTTATGTGTGTGCAGTGTATTGTAAATGGAATATGTATATTGTGCCTGAGCAATTTCAGAAGGTTTTATGTTGGAATGATTGTATATATGTGTCTGTGCTTTTTTCTTTTTGCTTCTAATAACGTATTATTGGGATTTCTGTTTCCCCTGAATTATGAAAATTATGGAATATTGTATTTTGTCGGTAAAGTCGTTGAGTTATTTCTTATCGGACTGGTTCATTCAATTATCTGCCTGATTGCGGTAAAATATAAAAAGAAAGGCTGCAAGGCATAGGGGACAATTAAAAATTAAAGGAGCGGCGGGGCGGATGTGATCAGCCTTGAAAGGGAAAATAATTCGCACAAATTCTGCTGATGAATAGGCTCTT
>JAMPFR010000071.1 GCA_023664365.1 Acetatifactor muris
TTTGTCCCGCCATTTTTCCTGATTATTTCAATTTCTGCCTCCAATGCGGCATATTTTGCTTCAAGTTCCCGATTCTCTTTTTCCAACACCTCCGCTTTGAACACCATATCAACCGGCTCCACATAAGGTTTGGGCTCATATGTATAGTCTCCGTATGTTTGCATGAACCATGTCCCAAGATGAAATGTCAACCGCAGATTATCTTTCGCTCTTTCTAAATTATCATCACCGCTATGGGCAGCATCATTCCTCATTTTTCGAATTACATAAAGCGTATTATCTATATCTTTTGGCAAAAGATCATTTTGCCTAAGGAGACTAAGCCGTTTAGCATGCGTGTTATCATAATCCGGTTCCGCAATCCCATCATATGCAAGCATATATTTTACAAGTCTCTCAGCAAACATTCCCTGCTTAATCATTGATGTATTCGGATCGGAATACACATAGTTTTCCGCTAACTCTCCCGTATTTCCAAGATCTTCCCAATGAGATTTCAAAAAGGCAAAATTTCCCATTTCATACTCCTTCTTATAATTTTTTATTATCAGAAGTTTTATTCATCATTCTACATATCAATATAGCACTTTTTGTCATATTTCACAATTTCAATTGGTATAACGTCCGAAAACCTGCAAAATCCCATCGTCTCAACTCTAATGCTGCCGGAAGCGATACTTGCCTTTGCCGTGTCCGGTCACCGGCTCAATGATCCCGCTCTCTGCCATTTCACGCAGCAATGCAGAACTTCTTGTCGGTTTCAGACCGATCACCCGTTGAACGTCCGACCTTCCGAATGCAGATTCCGTACCTAAAGCCTCTTGTAATTTGTGAATATGCGAAGCGGTCTTTGATGTGAATACCTCTTCAATGTTCGCTTTTTCCAACTCTTTGAAAGTACCGCTAATATGCAATGTCCGATTATGAAGCGGATGGTTCTCGTTCAGCAGAAGATTGCGAAGGAATACCTCAAGGAACTCCGTCGTTTCGTGAATGCCGTTTTTCAGGTCATTGTAATTTGCCCTAACCAGCGAATTACGAAAATACCAAGCGTTCTCAGCAAAAATATCGTTTGTCACATCAAAGCCCAACATGCGCAGATACTTGATGAAGAATACCGCCGTCGTTCTGGTGTTGCCTTCACCGAACACATGGATCTGCCACAGTCCGGAAACAAAAAACGCAAGATGGTGGATGATCTCATTCATCGTGAGATTCCTATAAGAGAACTTCTTCTCCTCCGAGAAATCATAGTCCAATGTCGCCCGCAGCTCCGTGGCACTGCCGTAGAGTACAGTCGCGCCATTCAGCGCCCATTCCTTCTTCGTGATGTTATAATCCCGAATGCGTCCGGCGTAGGAATAGATACCGGTAAACAGCTTCCTGTGAACGGAGATGTATTCATTAGGTGTGAAACTAAAAGCACGCTCGGAAAGCAGCGCTGCAATCCGTGCGGAAACCTTGTCGGCTTCCTCTGTACGATCCGACGCATCACGAGTAGGATTTTCTTCGTAGTAGGTCTGCAAAAGCGCATTTACCTCTTCAAAGGAAATCTCGCCCTCGATATTCCGGACGGCAGTATGCACCAGATATTCTGATGTCTTCAGCCCGTCAACCGCCTGCAAGCCAATGGCCGTACGCCATGCATAGCCCTTGTCCCGCTTTGCAGGCTCGGATTCTTTGATATATTCCTTAAATGGATCTTTGTTCACTCCATATCACCTCGCTGTTATATCTTCATCTATCGCCCAACCCTTAATCGTGTAATCCTTGGCAATTTGGTTTACCCATTTGCGGAACTGCACCGCTCGCTCCGAGTTCACTTTAAAGCCAACTGCAATAATCATTTCTAAAGAATAGTGATTCGTTTGATAATTTTTTCCGTTCTCCGCAGTTATTAGAAATTTTCTAATAACTGAATCCTGCTGCAACTCGCTGTCCTTGAAAATCTTTTTTATATGATAATTGATTGTAGAAATTTCTACATTGTACAGCTCAGCCATCATCTTTTGCGTGAGCCATATGTTTTCATCCTCATAGCGCATTTCAATACTGTCTATATTATCACCGATACCCGCTATGTAGGTAAGATATTCTACCATTTTTCTTTTTCGGCATGTTAAAAGTCTTTTCTTAATCTATGATAGACAAAACATTTATATGTGACATCTCCACGAATCTATGGTTTACTCATCATAAGTCAAATAGTGTGAGTTGGCACTCTTTACAAGATTGTACCTTTCGTTCTTTAATGGTATCTTCTGCTTCAACCGCTCCGAAAAGAAGAGCGGATGTAGGGTTATGAGCCTGAGCGTTTCGCATGACTGTATTATGGCTATAGTTTGCGTAACAATAAAGACATCCGTTTTTACATGTATCGTAAGCACCAATATCTATACTGGAGATACAGCCGCATTCTTGACGTTGATTTTTATCTTTTCCAATATCCAGTCTGCATTTTCCAATTCGTTCAAAACGTTCCTTATCAATACAATGAGCGTGTGAAATTTCAAATGAGCCAAGTTCAATTGCCTCAGAACATGTATCTATATAAAAATCATACTCTTTGGCTATCTCTGAAAACCTCTGCATCAGCTCAATTTGTTGTTCATTTGTATCAGGTTGGATATTAAGCGGCTGAGTATTTCGAGCTGTATTTCGATAGAGATCAAGGAAACTTACCGTGCACTTTTCGGTATAATCGGCTAACTTTGCTGCCAAAACTCTGAAATACTTATAATGGTAGTCCATAGTGTATCTGTCATTAAAGAAAATGGGATCATAACGCCAGATAACCTTTTCTCTTCCTATTGCTTTCGACAATGATTGAAAGGCTGGGATAATAATATCATTTTTTGATGGTATATTTGGTTCCACATCCCTGTCATACGATGTTAATGTAAATTGAAAATAGTAATTGTACTTGTCAAGCTCATTTAAACGGCTGAGCATCGGCACCGGGTTCTTTGTCCAAAATACAATTCCATCAACAGCTTCTGGTGAAAGGTTAATTTTTCCTATCTGATGTATGTTCATAGGATTTCTCACCAAAACATATTTTTCTTTAATCCTATTAAAAAACCATTCCGAATAATATGTTGGTATATCTGTCCTTCTGCTTGCGCTTATTACCATTTTGTCACCTCCTTTTTGATGATCTTTTCTTTAGGACCCGATTGACATAAGATTTTGTGGTATCAGTTTCACAAATAATGTAATTTATTATATTGAAAATCTCAAAATTTTTCAATAGCTTAAGGTCCGCGAGTATGCTGCCCGCATCGGTGCGGACGAGAACAACATCACCCAGAAGTTGAAACGGGCCGAGAAGAGACCCGCTGCAGCATACAAGAAAAGTAAAGAATAGTGTCATGCCTTTTTCAGCACATTTATTTGCCCCCTCTTGACATCAATACAACCGTCTCCACATGCACCGTCATCCCGAACTGATCCACTCCCCTTATCCTGCGCAGTTCATATCCCCCCCGGCACAATATCTTCAAGTCCCTCGCCAGAGTAGCGGAATCGCAGCTGACATATACGATGCGCTCGGGCCGCATTTTGAGCATAGTGGCAAGACAGGCTTCATCACAGCCCTTGCGGGGCGGATCCACTACAATGACGTCAGGATGAAGCATATCTGAACTGCTTTTTCGCTCCATTCTTTCATAAAACGCCGGCAGGACCTCCTCCGCTCTCCCTACAAAAAACTCCGCATTCCGAATACCGTTCCTCCCGGCATTTTCCCTGGCATCCTGAACCGCTTGAGGAATCACCTCCACGCCATAGACTTTTTTGGCGCTGCCCGCCAGAAATAAGGAAATCGTTCCGATGCCGCAGTATAAATCCCAGACTGTCTCCCGGCCGGTAAGTCCCGCATACTCCAACGCCAGGCTGTACAGCTTTTCCGTCTGTACAGGATTCACCTGATAAAAAGAAAGAGGTGAAATATAAAAGCTCAATTCCTTCCCCGTATAAGGATACCCTTCGCTTTTCATATCCCGCACATGAATCGTGTCGGAAATGGTATCCTTTCCCCAGATAGTATATACCTCTTTACCCATGATTACGTTGGACCGCTCGCTGTTAAAGCTGACTGACACACTTGTCATTCCCTTTACCGAAGCCAGTTTATTCAGCAGCTTCTCCTGGTTGGGAAATATATCTTCACAAAGCCTGTCAGCATCTCTGCGCCTGGTGTGAATTCGATTTGCTGCTTCTTGTATATCATGATCCATCCCAGCCAAGCCGTGCGACATATGTGTCACATCTTTATTGATCACCAAGCATACCATCAGTTCTCCGCCGGTAAAGCCCTTCCGAATCAACACATGACGCACCAGCCCTGTTCCCGCAGCCTCATCATAAGCGGAAACCTTATATTCTCTCATATATTCCAGAATGATTTCCAGAATTTCCCGGTTTTCCGCCACCCCGAGGGCGCAATCCGTATTGGCAATAATGGAATGGGTTCGTCCTGCATAAAATCCTGTGACAATATTTCCCTCCCGATCCCGCCCCACGGGATACTGGGCTTTATTTCGGTAATGCCATGGCTCCTCCATGCCTATGACAGGCTCCATCTTCTCATCCACCAGAGCTTTATCAAAGCCCCCCAATCTGATAAGGTTGTTCCGAATCTTCTCCTGCTTAAACTCCAGCTGCTTTTCATAGGACAGGGCCTGAAGCTGGCAGCCGCCGCATTGTCTGTGATATGCGCATTTCGGCGAAACGCGAAAAGGGGAAGGCGTTACCACCTTCTCCACTTTTGCGTAGGCGTAATTCTTTTTTACTTTCAGGATTCGGGCTTCCACCAGATCCCCCACCACGGCGTCCTTCACAAAAAGGGTAAAGCCGTCCGCCTTCCCGATACCCTCCCCTTCTGCGCTCATATCATCAATTTTCACCACGGTAATTTCATTTTTCTGAAATTCCATCAATGTATCAGCTCCTCCGCAAGCTTCTCTATCTGCGCCCTGTTCTCCGGCTTCACAGCCGACAAAATGCTTACCGTATTTTCCGCAAATGTCAGCTCCTTACAATTTTCCAGCATTTTGCGCATAACCTTTGCCGCCGTGGGCGCCCAGGATCCGTTTTCTATCAGCGCAATCCTGCGCTTCTGAAAATTACGCTCCGTCAGCTCTTCAATAAACTGACGCATAAAGGGGAAAACGCCGCCGTTATAAGTGCTGCTCGCCAGCACCAACCTGTCATAACGGAAAGCATCCGCCACTGCCTCCGCCATGTCGTCCCGGGCCAGATCATAAAGGAGCACCTCATCCAGGCCCCTTTTCCCAAGCTCCTCCGCCAGACACTTTGCGGCTTCCGCCGTGTTGCCGTAGATGGAGGCATAGGCTATGACTACGCCTCTGCTCTCCGGTTCATAGGAGGACCAGGTATTGTAACGCCCCAGGTAATATCCCGGGTTTTCTTTTAAGATCGGCCCGTGAAGGGGGCAGATAACGACTATATCCAGCTCCGCCGCTTTCTTTAAAACCGCCTGCACCTGGGCTCCGAACTTTCCCACAATGCCGAAATAGTAGCGTCTTGCCTCCCGAAGCCACTCTTCCTCCACATCCAGAGCGCCAAATTTCCCAAAACCGTCTGCCGAAAAAAGAACCTTGTCCTTTTTGTCATAGGTCATCATGACCTCCGGCCAGTGAACCATGGGCGCATAGACAAACTGCAGGGTATGTGTTCCCAGAGAAAGCTCCCCGCCGTTTGCGGCGTTTATCTGCCTGTCTCCCAAGTCCAACGAAAAAAACTGCCCCATCATTTTAAAGGCCTGAGGTGTAGCTGCCACCTTTACATTGGGATATTTTTCCAGAAACAGGGGGATGTTGGCGGAATGATCCGGCTCCATGTGCTGGACAATAAGATAATCCGGCGTGCGTCCCTGCAGGGCGTCCTCCACATTGGCAAGCCACTGCTGCCCAAAATGAGCGTCCACCGTATCCATCACCGCAATCTGTTCATCCAGAATCACATAGGAATTATACGCCATGCCGTTTGGGACAACATACTGTCCCTCAAAGAGATCCACCTCATGGTCGTTGACTCCTGCATATATAATATCTTCCGTCACCTTCATCGAAACATCTCCTTTCTTTGTTCCTTTTTCTTACTCCGCTTTTCCTGCTCTGATTCTCATATTCCGATTTTCTTACCCTCATTTTCCTACTCTGATTCTCATATTTCGATTCTCTTACCCTGATTCTCTTATCCTGATTCTCTTATCCTGATTCTCTTACCCTGATTCTCTTATCCTGATTCTCTTATCCTGATTCTCTTACCCTGATTCTCTTATTCTGATTCTCTTCTTACCGATTTTCCTTCTGTATCACTTATTCAGCCTATCCAAATGCAGCCGGAACAGGTAAGCCCGCTTTTCTCAGCTGTCTCCCTCACACCGGGTCGCCCGCAGATTGGACTCAAACAATCTGTTATATCCCAGCCATCCTGTATTTTCACTGTTATTTTCCAGAATTTCCTTAAAGGTCTCCAGCTTGGCGTCGGTATCGTCCGCATAGTTCAGCGCCAGCGCCTCGATCAGGGCGGGAATCTTGGGCGAACCAAACTCATATTTTCCGTGATGCGCCAGAATACAGTGCTGAATCTCCGCCAGCAGTCCATGAGGAAATCCTTCTATCTCTGCCGCCTTTTCCGCCACCATCTGGGAACCCATGACAATATGCCCCAAAAGCTGGCCGTCGTCGGTATAGTCATTTTGGGGAAAGGGAGAAATCTCTTTCGTCTTCCCTATATCATGGCACATTGCCGACGTCAGCAGCAGGTCTCTTTTCAGTATGGAATATGCGCCGCAATAATAATCACACAGCTTCGTCACACTTAAAGTATGCTCCAAAAGCCCTCCCACAAAACCATGATGCACCGTCTTTGCCGCCGATGATTTTTTAAATGCTTTTACAAAAGCCTCATCTTTTACAAAAAAGGCTTCCAGCAGCTTCTTCAGATACGGATTCTCTATACTTTCAATCAATTTCAAAAGCTCGTCATACATATCGCTGATATTTTTGAAGCTCATCGGCAGATACTCTCCCGGATCGTACTCCCCTTCGCCGCACACCCGGATGCGCTTCACGCTGACCTGCAGCACACCCTGGAAGCTGTTGACGTCTCCGTACACCTCTATGTAATCCAGGGCGTCATAATCTCCGATACCCGGATTGTCAGGCTCCCAGACCTTTGCATCTATGGTTCCCGTTTTATCCTGTAGGATAACATTTTCATAAGGTTTCCCGTTCTTAGTCACCGCCGCCTGCTTATGCTTGCAGAGGTAAATGTCGAATACTCTGTCCCCTTCCTTTAAGTCCCTGATATACTTCATTTTTTCGCCTCTCCCACTTCTATACTGAAATTCATTTCCTTATATTCTTCCTGGGACTGCCGCATAATCGTAATATCCACGGTCTGCCCCGGCTCATACAGCATCAGCGCGCCTGTATAGTCATTAAATCCTGTCACTTCCCTGTCACCCACGGCAACGATAACGTCTCCCTGCTGAATCCCGGCCAGCATGGCAGGGGATTCCATATCTACCTTTGTCACAAAGCCTCCCAGGGGCACGCCCAGCTCCCTGTTTGCCTCCGACGTCACATCCAGTCCGGTTATTCCCAGGTAAGCTACTCTATTGCTGTTGGACATTTTTATCATAATGTTCTTCAAATCCGTGATGCCGTAAGCATAAACCACGTCCTCCATGCCGGAATTTGTCTTGTTGTCGGTAATGATACCCACAATCTGCCCATCCAGATTAAAGAGTACGCCGCTGGCGTTCCGGCTGCCGTTGATATCCGTCTGAAGAATCTTATAATTTCTGTCCGGCACGGAATAAATATGGCTTGCCGTAGTCACTATGCCATAACCCACGGAATTGCCGGTTCCCATGGGGCTTCCCATGGCTACCACCGGCGTACCCGCCATTCTGCTGCTGTTGGAGGAGCCTAAGCTGGGGTATGTCAGGCTTTCCCGATCAATGCCCGGCGGCAGCTCGGTCAGCGGCACAGCCAGAACGGCCAGGCCCGTGTAGCTGTCCATTTGCTTGATTTGTGCGTTTGCCTGCTCTCCGTTGTTAAAGGTAAGGATCATACTTTCCGCCGACCGAAGTATCCTGGCGTCCGCCAGTACCAGCAGTTCCCTGCCGTTATCATTGAGAATGATTCCGGACGTCTGGTTCCTGCTTTCCTGAACGCTGCTGAACCAGTCAAGATTAGAGGTCACCGCCGTCACCGTCACCATGTACTGCTGCAGCTCCGCTATATAGGAGGATATAGCGGAATACAGTTCTTTATAGCTTTCTCTGTCCAGCACCACGCCCGAACGGATTTCCTCAATCTGCTCCTGGCTCAGCACAACATCTCCCGGCTCAGGATCGGATTCCGGCTCCGGGGCAGGTGAAGGACTTTCCGCGGGAAGATTCTCCGCCAGCATCTCCTCCGGCGACATTTCCTCCTGATCCTCCGGGAAAACCACCGTCTGGGGCTCTTCCTCCGGATACAGCCAGTTACTGATGATAGGCTCCAGCACCAGAAAGGTAACACAGGCAATTAATCCGAAAATAACCGCCATGGAAGCCGTAATAACGGTTCTGCGGAGCAGCTTTTTCCGATTAATGGGACGCTGTTTGATTTTTTCTATCATAAAATCGCTTTGTTGATTCTCCGGCATGAGCGCTCCTTTCCTAGTCTCTTAAGTATATCCAATGACGGAAAAAAAGTAAAGGTCAGTCTTCCTCCTCGCTGTCCGCAGAAAGAGGCAGGGAAAAAATAAACTCGCTTCCCACGCCCTCTGTGCTGATAACGTTGATATGTTCGCCATGACAGCTGATAATTTCCTTTACAATGGAAAGTCCCAGGCCGGTTCCTTTTTTATCCCGGCCTCTGGAAAGGTCTGACTTATAAAATCTGTCCCAGATTTGCTTTAAATCGTCCTTGGGAATCCCGATTCCCGTATCCTTCACCGATACGAACAGCTTATTTTTTTTCAGAGAGGTTTCCACCCGGATAACGGAATCATGGTGGCTGAATTTAATGGCATTATCGATCAGGTTGTAAAGCACCTGCTGTATTTTCGCCATATCCGCGTTGATGAACATTTCATCTCCGGTAAGAACCAGCTCGATGGCAATGTTTTTTTTCAGACAGGTACCCTCAAAGGAGGCCGCCGTATTCCGGATGACCGGGTTGATATCGAAATCCGCCCGCTCCAGCAGCATGCCCTTTGTGTTCAGATTATTTAAGGTCAGGAGGCTGTTTGTCAGCTTTGTCAGCCGCTCCGTCTCATTCAGCACAATGGTGAGATATTTTTCATAGGCTTCCGACGGAATGGTGCCGTCCAGCATGGCCTCCAGGTAGCCCCGGATAGAGGTTAAGGGAGAACGGAAATCATGGGATACGTTGGCAACAAATTTCTTCTGATCGTCTTCCGTACCCGCAATCTGACTCGCCATGTAATTCATGCAGGCCGCCAGGTATCCGATTTCATCCTCGCTTTCCACCTGAAACTCATAGTGCATATTTCCGGCGGCATACTGTTCTGCGGCATAAGTAATCTTCCGCAGGGGAATATATACCATTTCGGTAAAAAAAATCAAAATAATCAAAGACAGCAGCAGCAGGATTATCAGGGTGATATAAGAAATATTCAGCATACTGTTACAGGAAGCCTCTATGTCGTTCATATCGCAGTGAATAGCCACATATCCCTTCACCATATAGCTGGAGGTGATGGGCGCAAGCACACTGAGCATCTCCGATTCGAAGCTGCCGAAAAAGTCATTTATCATATAGTAGGAGGCACTGGTGACCGTAGGATCGAAATTCTCAATCATCATCACCTCTTCCACGTTTAAGGGCTCAGCGGTATCCAGCACCAGGCGCCCCGAAGGGTTGATAATGCGTATGGAGGAATCCAGATAGACAGAGAGGAAATCCAGCTGTGTCTTTACCGTTTCCAGATCTGTTTCGCTGGCATAAAGGCCTGCGGCATAGGTATCGGAGATCAGCATTGCCTCAGAGTAAAGAATTTTTGCCTTTTCCCTCACCAGCCGTTCCTTGGTTACGTTGGGTACAAAAACAGTCACCATAATAAAACTGAAAATGCCGAATATGAAGTATGCCAGCACAAATTTCAGATACAGGGTTTTTTTCATTCACTTCTTACCTCAAACTTATAGCCGATGCCCCAGATGGTACTGATTTTCCAGTTGGCATGATCCTTGATTTTCTCCCGGAGACGCTTGATATGTACGTCTACGGTCCGGGTATCCCCGATGTATTCATAGCCCCATATCTGATCCAGCAGCTGTTCCCGGGTAAACACATGGTTGGGGGAGGCTGCAAGGAAATAAAGCAGCTCCAGCTCCTTCGGAGGCATATCCACATTTTTGCCCAGATATACCACGGAATAATTCGTCAGATTAATAGACAAATCCGTATACTCCACACACTTGTCATCCGGATTTTCCGGAATGGTATTCGCCGGCTTGTAACGGCGGAGTACGGCCTTCACCCTTGCCACCAGTTCCTTGGAGTCAAAAGGCTTTTCAATATAATCGTCGGCGCCCAGCTCCAGCCCCAGCACCTTATCGAAAACCTCCCCCTTGGCGGAAAGCATGATAATAGGAAGGGAATATTTAGCCCGCACTTCCCGGCACACCTGATATCCGTCCATGCCGGGAAGCATGATATCCAGCAGGATCAGGTTGGGAAAAAAGTTTTCCATGGCAGGCATAACGGATTCGCCGTCATTCACAATCATGGTTTCATAGCATTCCTTTGTCAGATACAGTGAAATCAGCTCCGCAATATTATTATCATCATCCACAATTAAAATTTTCTGTTTATTAACCATAAGATTTTCCTTTCAAAAGATAAATTACTTAAAGGTCACAATGGTAACGCCTGCGTCGCCCTCTCCGTACTCGCCCAGATGGAATTCCTTCACATATTTCAGCCGTTTCAGGTGGCTGTGTACAGCGCTGCGCAGGGCGCCGGTTCCCTTGCCGTGTACCACCCGGACGCTGGGCAGATGCGCAAGGTATGCGTCGTCCAGATATTTGTCCAGAACAGGCAGCGCCTCATCCACCGTTTTTCCCAGAAGATTGATTTCCGCAGAGACGGAAAGGGTCTTGGACATTTTTAATTTACCCATGCCCGATCGCTGCAGGGAAGGCGCAGTGACCGCAGGTTCGTCCGTCAGAACCAAATCCCTTACATTTGTCTGGGTGCGCATAATGCCGCATTGTACGAACAGGTTGCCCTTTGCATCCGGCAGGGTGCTGACTGTACCCTTCAACCCCATGGAGACAATTTTCACTCCGTCTCCCTTTTTCAGCTTCTTGGGATCAAGAGCCTTTCTTTGCGGCTCCTTCCGGCCGCCGCCTACAGACAGTTTTTCGTTTTTCTCACTGATTTTATCCCGAACCTTCTGACGTTTTTTCTCCAACTCCCGGATATCGGCGCCTCCATCCGCCCTGTTGAAATCCCGTATGGTCTCGTCGGCGACTTCCTTTGCCTCCTGTAAGATCTCTCTGGCCTTTTCGTTTGCCTCTCTTAAGATGCGATCCTTCGCCTGGTCGATTTTCTCGTTTTTCTGCTTCAGCTGTTCCTGCAGGGTACGGATATGTTCCTTGTATTTTACAATTTCCTGCTGTTCCTTCTCAATAGTGATCCGGCTCTGCTCCAAATCTGAAATTACATCCTCAAAGCTTTTATCCTGACTGCCAATCTGCTCTCGGGCCGCGTTGATAATTTCATCGGAAAGCCCCAGCTTGGAAGAAATGGCAAAAGCGTTGCTCTTTCCGGGAATGCCGATAAGAAGCCGATAGGTGGGCTGCAGTGTCTCCACATTGAATTCGCAGCAGGCATTTTCCACAAAGGAAGTGGAAAGAGCGTAAATTTTCAGCTCGCTGTAATGGGTGGTAGCCATGGTGCGGATGCCTCTGTCATGGAGAAAATTCAAAATAGCGATAGCCAGAGCCGCGCCCTCCGTAGGGTCGGTTCCGGCTCCCAGCTCATCAAAGAGGCAAAGGGAATCTGCATCCGCGTGTTTTAAAATATGGACAATACTTCTCATATGGGAGGAAAAGGTGGACAGGCTCTGCTCAATGCTCTGCTCATCCCCGATGTCCGCATAAACCTCATTAAAAACGGAAAGCTCCGATCGATCCAGGGCAGGGATGTGCAGCCCGGCCTGCCCCATCAGCACAAACAGCCCTACCGTCTTTAAGGAGACGGTCTTCCCACCGGTGTTGGGACCGGTGATAATCAGCAAATCAAAATCCCGGCCCAGATGAATGTCAATGGGAACCACTTTTCTTTTATCCAACAGGGGATGGCGCCCCTTGCGGATATTAATGTAGTGATCGGTATTGAACACGGGAGCCGTGGCGTTCATATCCATGGCAAGCTCCGCCTTGGCAAAGATAAAGTCCAGCTCTGTCATCAGCTTCTGGTTCAGGGCAAGCTCCCTGGTGTGCTCCCCCGCCATGGCGCTTAAACCCGCCAGGATAATGCCGATTTCCTCTTTTTCCTCCAGTTCCAGCTCCCGTATTTTGTTGTTCAGCTCCACTACGGCAGCAGGCTCAATGAAATAGGTAGAACCTGTGGCGGACTGATCGTGGATCATACCGTTTACCTGTCCCTTGTACTCCGCCTTAATAGGAATACAGTAACGGTTATCCCGCATGGTAATCACCGCATCCTGCAGATAAGTGCGGTAAGCCCCAGTGAGCATGGAGTTCAGCTGGGAGCGGATCTTTTCGTTGGTCTGTATCATGGAACGGCGGATACTCTTCAGCTTCGGGCTGGCGTCATCTGCAATCTCGTCCTCCGACAGGATACAGCGGTTGATCTCGTTGGCAACCTGGGTCAGCGGGGTCAGCCGGTCAAAATATTCGGTGAGACTGTCGTCCGGCGCGTCCTCCCTGTCCTTCCGCCCGTATGTTTTAATCCGGGACACATTATCCAGCAGAGAAGCAATTTTCAACAGTTCCAAAATAGAAAGGGTGCTGCCGATTTCCAGGGACTTAATGGAAAAACCCAAATCGCTGTTGCTGCCGAAGGAGGTTCCGCCCATCTTAAACAGACGCCCCAGGGCGTCTCCGGTCAAAAGCTGGTTCTTGCGGATTTCCTCCAAATCCGTGGAGGGCAGCAGCTCCCGGCAGAGCTTTTTGCCCGGCTCTGAATCCGCTTTATCCTCCAGCATTGTGATTATTTTGTTATATTCTAAAGTTTTTAAGACCTTTTGATTCATCTTTCCTCACAGTTTCCTTTGCGCTTTGATTTTCCTTTGCGGCGGCAAAACTGCATGACAGTCCTGCATTCTGCGTCAGCAGAATCATTATACCATGCCTTCACGAAAAATGCGAGGAAAGTCACCATTATCACATACAAAAGTCAAAGTTCCGGTCCACCCAAGTTTGCCGCTTTGTAAAAGTGATTAAATAAATTTTTCCCTTATTTACAGGAAAAAAGGAGTCTATACAGACTCCTTTTTCTTACTCATAATGTGTCCACATGCGGAGAATTTTTACATATCCCCGGTATTCTATGTCATCATGAATATGCCTTTCTTCAATTACCTGAAAAACCATCCTATGTTGTATATTGATTCTTCTTGAACAGTATCCCTCCAAATTTCCAACTAACTTTTCATATGCCGGCGGATTTTGAAAAGGATTTATTCTCATTACTTCAATTTTCTATACATTACCATTCAACCTCTGATTCATCCAGACAATCACTGACAGAAGTATTCCCACCTGAAATAATTGATTCCGACATTCCAGGGATTGACATTAAATATATGGTTTCTTCTATTGCTTTCCAATCATCTTCACCGATCAAAACCGCATTCTTCCCTTCGCTGCCAGTAATAGTTACAGGCGTACTGTTAATATTAACATCATGGATCAGTTCATAAATTTTTTCTTTGGCTTTCACTTTTGTAATGTCACTTTTGAAAAGCATACACCATATACACCATTTTGAAAAGTTCCCTCTACATCACACTTTTATCATACCATCAAACAGTGTTACTTGCAATGTGAATTTCCGATATTTCAGGGTTGTTTCACGAAGAAAAATAAATAAAATTTTTCACAAAAAAATATGCAGCAAAGCCGGATTTATGAGGCTTTGCTGCACACACTTTTATTTGTTTGGTCTCAGTAATATGTATACTCGACCCGTATTTTCTTTCCGGTGCCGGTATGTTCGCTTACCCCAATATGTTCAAACCAGGCCCGGAGTCCTTCCTCATACCCGGTATCTCCACTATTAAAGGCGTTCCTGACTGTATCCCACCATATAACATCGTTTTCTCCTTCACCCCATTCATATTGAACGGTCTCTTCCCTGATACACCGTCCCCGTGCGTCGTAAAAGTAATCGGTGGTATAACAATATAGTGCATTATTTATATGTTCTTTTTGAATAAGGTTTCCCCGTTCATCATAATTATACTTTATATAACTGGATCTAGCGCCTTCCGTCGTTCTGCATATATCACTTAACAAGCGTCCTTCCTGATCATAATCATATGACTCGTATCGGAAACCATTATTATTTTCTATCCACAGCAATCTACCGGCAGAATCATAGCCGTAATTTCTACTGATACTTCGAGTTTTCTCTTCCATATTAACGTATTCTTCTCTCAGTATATTGCCGTTTTCATCACATATATTCAGGTAGACATATATGGGGTAATTTCCCAAAGAATCGCATCCTGTATTCAGAAGATCATTCACAAACTGTGAAATGGTTTCCTCTGATTCACTATAAAACGTATAAAATGCAGATGCGTCAGTAAATTCCATCACAATTCTTCCTTTTTCATCATAAACCGTACCTATACCCATACTACCAGGTCCCCATTCCTGTCCTTCCTCATACCACCCCATTGTCCATTGTTCACTATTTGTCATTCTGCCGTCAACATAAGTATATTCGTGCATTTGTCTTTGTATAGGGGTGCCGTCCCCGTTATAGTCGGTTTCTTTCAACAGATTACCATATTCATCATACTCATACAGCTTATACCACCACAGACTCCCATCCCGGCTCTCTCCCTCATACGACTCTTTACGGATTATCTTTCCTTCTTCGTCGTACTCCTCATATTCGCAGGAACCTACCGCTCTGGGATCTTCCTTTACGGTTAATTTTGTATGCAGTACAGACTTATCCTTATCCTCCGTCCACCACTTTTTCCCCGTGATTTCCGAGTACACCCTCTGGGCGGAGGTGACAGCTCCTCCGTTGATTTCCGCTACTTCCCATACCACGCCGTTCTGTCCCAGAGGCAGGGTGTATTCCGCCACAAAGCCCTGATTGTTATAGAGGCAGACCCGCACCTTCAGATCGGACAGAAGTCCGGAAGCATAATTTCCCGCCAGACTGTCCGTATAGTTGTTTACATACAGCTTATAACTGCCGACCTCTGCGGAATTTACATACATGACCTCGCATCCGCTTTTATTGTCTGAGACCAGCATATTTCCGTGACTGTCGCTGCTTACGTTTCCGCCGATATGGGCCATATCGCCGTCCGCCGCCTGCCAGGGAGTAAACAGGGTCAGATCCAGGTCTGCGTCTCCTTCCCAGGTCAGAAGAATGCCGGTCTGACCTTCCGCAAGCGCCGGCATCATATAAACGCTGCCGACCGCCGCTTCCTCCCACACCTCAATCTCCGTATAAGCATCCGGATATCCTTCCGACCGTACCTGTACCGTGTAGACTCCGGAAGGCAGGTTCACTGCCAGCTCTCCGTTCTGTGTCTCCACCCTGCGGAAGCTTTCTCCCGTATAGTTTCCCGCGCCTTCCCGTATTACGGCTTCCGCTGCCTGCACCAGGTCTGCCGTCTGATTCCCTGCTCCGTCGTCCCGCACATCCGCCGCAGGATATACCCGCAGGGTTACGGGATATTCATCTCCGCTCTCTTTATGTAAGGTCATGTCGCAGGCATAGGTAAGAGAAGCCGGCGTCAGACGAAGTCCCTGTACCTCTGTTTCCTTATACTGTCCATCCGACTCCACCTTCAGGTAACAGGAGGTGTCATCTAAATATACAAAAAGCGAAAACATTCCTGTGTCATCCGTATCAGCTTCATACAGCAGAACATTATCCTCCCCCCGGTATATCTTTATCCTTTTTCCTGCTATCCCGCTGCCGGCAGTGTCCCTGACAAAGCCCTGCATCATACCGATATTTCCTCCGTTTATAACGGCGTCATAGGTATTGCAGGCCGCATTGAGCATCCGAAGCTCCGTATCGTCATAAATCTGCCGGAGTTCATCGCTTTCCGCATAATAATCTCCCTGGGAATACCAGGTATCTCCGGGAGTCAGCGTGTACTCCCCCACTTCCCCGGGAGTGCGTATCATACGCCACTTTACCATGACATTATTGTCAAAATAATAACGCTCCCCTACCTTGCTGATAGTGGCATAGGTAGGCGTATAGACGGAATCTTCTCTCTGGAATACAAAGTTCGGCTGCCCGTTTAAATAGTACCAGTCTGTCAGATTCAATCCGCTTCCGGTTTCCTCTACGGATACAATCTTATATATGCTTCCGGTATCCGGATCACTATATATTTCATACTGTATCAGAGCTCCCGTCTGCGCGTCCCGAAGCAGAGTTCTGGTAAGACGGCAGCGGGCGATATTTCCATCCTCCGAGGAAGCCGTATCCGCATCCTCCAACCAGTAAAACAGACTGCTGTCCCATTTCATACCTGCTGCCTTTGTCCCCGGCGTGTGATTTACGGCGCCGATATCGATCACCGCCACATCCTCAATGTGGTACAGCGGTTCCTCCGGCAATTCTGCCTCCGGCTGTTCCTCTTTTTCCGATATGAAATCGATATCCGCCTCCGCCGACAGATTATTTTCCGCGTCCGGTTCTTTCGACCCGCTTCCGCCTCCGCCCGGGAGAAGGATGACTGCTGCCGCAATGGCTGCCAGTGCAACGCCTCCTGCCGCCGCAATACCGATCTTTTTACCTTTTGAAAGGGCAGGCTTTTCCCCTGCATCCTGCTTTTCCTCTGCATTCTGCTTTTCGCCGCATTTCGGACAGAAAAGCGCGCCCTCTTCCATTTCCGCTCCGCATTTTTTACACTGCATGATAACACTATCCTCCCGTTTAACGCTTTGTCAAAGTAAACCTTTTCTCCTGCATTTCCAGAGTCATGGTATTTCCGCTTACAGTACAGTTGTAACCCCACCAGCCTCCGTTCGGACTCCTTAAATACAGGACTCCGTCCCTGTAGTCCCAGTGATCCCAGTAATATATCCTGTTTATCGCTCTCGTAGTCTCAGAAGATCCATTGTAGTAATCAGCAATATTATCGTCCGGGTTGTCAGCACCTGCAAACTCACTTTTGTCAAGCTTACAGAGTATGACGTCAGCGGAAAAAGTACCGTTGATCGTTGTAACGCTGCTGTTTCTTACCGGCAGCAGAAATTTTAAGGATCTGCCGTTGGTTCCGTCGGCGGATATGCACAGATCCCCGTTGCTCGTTATCCAGCTACCGTCAATGGTTCCTCTGCGCGTTTTCTTTTCGTTTTCCACCTCTACCTTTTGCTTTGTTTCCTGAACCTGAAAAACTTTCTCTGCACTGTCTGCATAATTTCCAAGCTCTGTGTAAAGATTTACAGCCAGCTCATAATCGCCCGTTTGATATGCGTACCCTGCCCAATGATAGCGGCATTCCTGTACCAGCGCGGCGTCTCCGTATTTTTCGTACATTTCCAACGCGGCGGTATACTGCCCTTCCTGTTCGTATTCCGCTCCCTGCAGCCGGTAACATTCCTTCATTTGAGATTCGCTGTCCCGGTAATCCTTCAGCATCTTCCATATCAGAACCGCCTCCTGATACGCTCCGCTGTTCATGTAAAACTGCCCCGTATCATAAAGATAGGGCTGAATCGCTTCTGTTACATCGCATATACTGAAATATTCCCAGGCTGCCTTATAATCTCCCTCCCGGGCACAGGCGATTCCCTGATTTTCATAACACTCCGCCAGAAGCGTTTCTGCTTCCTTGATGTGCGTCCTTATCTTAGCAATCAACAGGGTTGCATCTTCATATCGCTCGTTATCCGCCAAAGCTCTTGCAGTTTCGTATACTGCCTGTCCCCATTCATCCTCATAACCGTCGGCGTCGTCCTTCATAGATTCCCAGGCTTCTTCATACCTTCCTTCTTTTGCATCAAGGATGCTCCGGGCGCGCTGCCACGCTTTTCTGGCCTTTATCTGCTCCCGGCTGAGCGAAAGGTCTCCGGTAATCTCCAAAGCCTGCGTATAATTTCCTTCTTCCGCATAGATTTCCGCAGTGGCCCATACATTACCCAGCTCCCGGTAAAGCTCTATTGCTTCCTCATATTTTCCCTGGCTTCTGAAATTTTCCGCTGCCTGTTCTTTCCATAACGCAAGCTGATCCGCCCGCTCCCGGTCAACAGAAACGGCATTTTCCTCATACCTTTTGATCAGCTCCAGAGCCTTTTCGTACTCTGATGCATTTACACATTCCCCGGCATGAAAGAACCATGTTTCCGTCAGCATTTCTTCGCTGTCGTTGTAATCTGCTATGCGCGAAAAAAGCTCCGCCGCCTTTTCGTAACTGCCTTCCTCATAATATTCCGAAGCCTTTTTATACAGATACGAATCCGAATTCAAATAACACACGGCAGAAATAACCGCCGCCAGGCATAAAACAACCGCACAGATCGGTATTATGATTTTCAAAGGTGAGGGCGGCGTCTGTTTTGCCCCGCATTCCGGACAGAAGGCAATTCCTTTCTGTATCTCTTTTCCGCAATTACTACATTTCACAGTTCATTACCTCGTTTCTTTGCTTCTTTACCTGCTGTTTTAATTCACATTCCAAAAATAAGCATACAGCTCCTGCGCTTTCTCTATCTGCTCATACATTTGTTCTACCTCCAGGCTGTCGGGGTTATTCCAGTAGGTTTTCAGCTCGGCGCCTTCCGTCTTGGACAGATAGGACATCGGATAAATACCTCGTTTCGTCACTCTGGCATTCTCCGCGTCCATACAGATCAGATAACCGTCCATGTCATAAAAATAACTTCTGCCTCCGCCCAGGATCAGCACCGGGCGGGACTGGGCCTCAAACTCCTTCGTGTATATATGGTACTCCGTTCCGTCATACCTTCCGGTACCGTTAGAACGAAACCCCGGCGCCTGTCCCA